>CAKPVT010000004.1 GCA_934196125.1 uncultured Streptococcus sp.
ATTTTTTATGACAACAATAAACGTATCAAGACAAAATTAAAAGGACTTAGTCCTGTGCAATACAGAACTAAATCCTTACAATAATTAATTGTCCAACTTTTTGGGGTCAGTACAAATCTACGAGAGATACAATCATAATCATTACCTTTTTGTGTAACATGGAGGAGCAAACCGTCGAGCTTTACCATTTTGTCAAAATCAGGCGTTAATCCTGCCAAATCAATGTTATCAGGCGTAATACAAAGTAAATCGCGTCCTATAAGGGCTTCAATCGGGCGTGTACCGATCACTTCTTGCATAAGATTTGTAACTGGAACAGAAGCGAGCTGATAAGAAGGAAAGGTCATCTCATAACGCCCCTTATTTTGAACAACAGATAACTCACCTGACAAAGTGTCAAATGTAAGAATATCAGATGAGGGTGCGTAATACTGGAAAATAACGAATGCGGTTGCTAGAGTTGCATGACCACATAAACCAATCTCAGCTGTTGGCGTAAACCAACGCAAATGGTAATGATTTTGAGTTATTCTTACCGCAAAAGCCGTTTCTGAAAGATTGTTTTCACAGGCAATGTTGATCATAAGCTCATCAGGTAACCATTTATCTAAAATACAAACAGCTGCAGGATTTCCAGAAAAAATAGTATTTGTAAAAGCATCAACAGTATATTGTCTCATTCTAATCTCCTTTTCCTTATTGTAAGAAAGGCTTTGAAGCTTGTCAAGGAAGTTCTTTAAATCAGATATTAGACTGATAATGTTATCGAATGAATAATATAGTTATGTTAAAAAAAGTTACATTTCTTTCCCAAAACTACTAAAAAAAGCTGTGAACTCTTTCAAAAAATGTTAGAATAGAGGAGCAGAGAATATTTTAGAAGGAAGTTCGCTTATGAAGTTTCTAGAATTAAACAAAAAGCGCTATGCCGTCAAAACTTTCAATGACAAACCAGTTTATAAGGATTACGAACAGCCATTGAAATCGCTACATTAGATCCAAGTGCTAATAATATCCAACCTTGGAAATTTGTTGTGGTAGAAGATAAAAAAGCCGAACTTGCTGAACATCTCCCAGAGATTAATAAAAAGTAAGTGGAGCAAGCACAGTACGTTGTAGCGATTTTTTCCGATACAGATTTGGTTCAACGTTCTCGCAAAATTGCTCGTATTGGTGTCAAATCATTGAGTAATGATATGTTAGGTTACTACATGGAAACCTTACCTGCTCGTTTTGCAGAATTTGACGACAAACGCAAAGGCGAATACCTTGCCCTTAACGCTGGAATTGTTGTCATGAATCTTGTTTTGGCTTTGACTGACCAAGATATTTCATTAAATATTATTCTTGGTTTTGATAAGTCATCAACCAATGATATTCTAGAAATTGATAAACGTTTTCGTCCAGAGCTCTTAATCACTGTTGGTTATAACGATAATAAGCCTGAACCAAGTTATCGTTTGCCTGTTGACGAAATTATCGAACGTCGTTAAGCGTACCGACTTTAATTTCATGCACCAAACTTGGTTTATTTGCTAGGCTGAGTTTGACAATACAGTAACATGAGTTTACCGATTTTTGGTGAATTCAAAGATAAAACAAGGTAGCTTTTCTTTTTTGAGAAAAGCTACCTTTATGGAGGAGTTATAAGAATGACAGTAGATTTTAAAACAGAAGTTGAAAAACGTAAAGATGCCATGCTGGAAGACCTCTTTGCTCTTTTGCGTATCAACTCAGAACGTGATGACAGCAAAGCTGACAAAGAACACCCATTTGGACCTGGTCCAGTAAAAGCTTTGGAACATTTCTTAGCTATGGCTGAACGTGATGGTTACAAAACACGTAACATTGATAACTATGCTGGTGATTTTGAATTTGGTGAAGGTGACGAAGTTCTCGGAATCTTTGCTCACTTAGACGTTGTGCCTGCAGGCAGCGGTTGGGATACTGACCCTTATGAGCCAGTTATCAAAGATGGACGCCTTTATGCGCGTGGGTCATCTGATGATAAAGGTCCAACAATGGCATGTTACTATGCCCTAAAAATCATCAAAGAACTTGGTTTGACAGTATCTAAAAAAGTTCGTTTCATCGTTGGTACTGATGAAGAATCAGGCTGGGGCGATATGGAATATTATTTTGCTCACAATGGCTTGAAAGACCCTGATTTTGGTTTCTCTCCAGATGCTGAATTCCCAATTATCAATGGTGAAAAAGGAAATATCACAGAATTTCTACACTTTGCAGGTGACAATAACGGTGCCTTCACATTGAATAGTTTCGATGCTGGACTTCGTGATAACATGGTGCCAGAATCAGCAACAGCTATCTTCACAGCTGACAACACTTTGGCTGAACTTCAAGAAAAATTAACAGCATACACAACAGCTGAAAACTTGACTGCTGAACTTACTCAAGAAAGCGACGCTTTCCGTTTGACGGTTGTCGGAAAATCAGCTCACGGTTCAACACCAGAACTTGGTATCAATGGTGCAACATACCTTGCTAAATTCCTTAACCAATTTGCTTTTGAAGGAGCTGCTAAAGCTTATCTTGAAACAGCAGCAAACGTTCTTCACGGTGATTTTGCAGGTGAGAACCTTGGTGTTGCCTATACTGATGAAAAAATGGGCGCTCTTAGCATGAACGCTGGTGTTTTCAAATTTGACCGCAACTCAGATAACAATACAATTACTCTTAACTTCCGTTACCCACAAGGTACAGATGCGCAAACTATCAAAGCTGAACTTGAAAAACTTAACGGTGTGACAAAAGTAACACTTTCAGATCACGAACACACACCACACTATGTTCCAGCTGATGACCCATTGGTTGCAACACTTCTTTCTGTTTACGAAAAACAAACAGGCTTGAAAGGTTACGAACAAGTTATCGGTGGTGGTACATTTGGACGCCTTCTTAAACGTGGTGTTGCTTTCGGTGCAATGTTTCCAGATTATGTCAATACAATGCACCAAGCAAATGAATTTGCCGACGTTGAAGACCTTTACCGTGCCGCAGCAATCTACGCCGAAGCACTTTACGAATTGATTAAATAACCTTTGACAATGACAAGAGGAGATTTTTACAACTTGTAATAATCTCTTTCTTTATATTTGAAACCTTTGAAAAGTGGAAGGGGGGAGAAATGGATACCATTGAACAATTAATTGCGGACATTATGGCAGATGAGCAAAATGCGACCTACACTCAACAGGGCATAAAGCCACTTTTTACTGTTCCAAAAACGGCTCGGATTAATATTGTCGGACAAGCTCCTGGCATTCGTGCGCAAGAGTCGGGTTTGTTTTGGAATGATCCAAGTGGTGATAATTTGCGAAAATGGCTGGGCGTTGACCGAGAAATATTTTACGCTTCTGGGCTTTTTGCGGTTGTACCAATGGATTATTATTTTCCGGGAACGGGAAAATCAGGTGATTTGCCGCCACGAAAGGGCTTTGCTGAAAAGTGGCACAAACGAACCTTGGCTTTCGCACCAAATATTGAATTACATATTTTGGTTGGCTCCTATGCACAGCGTTATTATTTGCAGCAGAAATCTTCTGCCACGTTGACAGAAACGGTAAAACATTATCGTGCCTATTTACCAGAATTTTTCCCTTTGGTACATCCCTCGCCTCGTAATAACCTCTGGCAAGCAAAAAATCCTTGGTTTGCAAAAGAAGTTATCCCAGATTTGCAAAAACACGTCAAAGAAATTCTTGAAAAATAGACAAAAAAACTTCACCAATTTTTGGTGAAGTTTTTTATTTCCCAAGACAGAATTGACTAAAGAGTTTTGTGATTAATTCATCAGGTGCTGCATCACCTGTGATTTCACCGAGAATTTCCCAGCAACGTGTTAAATCAATTTGAAGAAGATCAACAGGCATTCCTCGTTCAAGCCCTTCATTGACGGCTCGCAAACTTTGCACCGCTTTTTCAATCAATGAAATATGGCGAGCATTTGAAAGATAAGTTGCATCTTTTTCAACAATACCAGCATTATCAAAGAAAAGTTGGTTAATACGTTCTTCAATCACGTCGATATTTTGATTTTTAAGAACGGAAATGCGAATGACATCATCTGGCAACTGGTCAGCTTCGATTTTTTCTGGTAAATCCGTTTTATTAAGGAGAATAATGCGGTTGCTATCTTTGCTAAGTTCCAAAAGTGCACGGTCTTGGTCAGTCAAAGGTTCAGAACTATTGAGCACAAGAAGAACAAGGTCAGCTTCCTCAAGGGCTTTTTTCGAACGTTCCACACCGATTTTTTCAACCACATCATCTGTTTCGCGGATACCAGCTGTATCAACAAGTTTCAAAGGTACACCTTTGATATTGACATATTCTTCAATCACATCACGGGTTGTTCCCTCAATATCAGTAACGATAGCCTTATCTTCGCGTAACAGATTGTTAAGCAAACTTGATTTACCAACATTTGGACGACCGATGATAGCAGTAGATAAGCCTTCGCGCAGAATTTTGCCACGTTTTGCAGTACGTAATAGATTTTCCAAAAGTTCTTGGAATTCTTGTGTTTTTTCGCGAATCAAAGCCGTCGTCATTTCTTCCACGTCGTCATATTCAGGGTAGTCGATATTGACCTCGACTTGAGCTAAGGTATTTAGAATTTCTTGGCGCGTGTCATTGATTAATTGTGACAATGCCCCATCAAGTTGTTTTACCGCAATATTCATGGCTTTGTCTGTTTTCGCACGGATAATATCCATAACGGCTTCCGCTTGTGTCAAGTCAACACGACCATTCAAGAAAGCACGTTTGGTAAATTCACCAGATTCAGCAAGACGAGCCCCTTGGCGCAAGACAAGTTGCAAAATTTCATTTGTCACGGCAACACCGCCGTGCGTATTAATCTCCACGACATTCTCGCAGGTAAAGGTTTTTGGCGCAAGCATCACAGACACCATAACCTCATCAAGTACTTCATCAGTATTAGGGTCAACAATGTGACCGTAATTAATCGTATGTGAAGCAACCTTGTTAAGGTCTTTACCACGATAGACTTTTTGCGCAATAGCTAACGCTTCCGTTCCAGAAAGTCTTACAATCCCGATTGCACCCTCACCAAGCGGCGTAGAAATCGCAGCAATCGTATCAAATTCATTTGTAATCATTGCTATTCTTCCTATCTATATGTCAAAGTTATTCTTTGAAAATAATCTTAGTTAATTGTAACGCAAAACATTTTTTCTAGCAATAGACGAGTGCCATTGCAATAATTTTTGATAAAATCAGCTAAAGAATTTACCAAAAACACTGAAACACCAAAACAATTAAGTCCGATTAAAATCATTGTGGTAAAAACACCCTAAATCATGATATAATAGTTATTTGGAAATAGGAATTATTGACAATAATACATCAATGGTGAGGTAGCTATGGAAAAACTCAAAAAATTGGCTGGTGTCACAGCCGCTCAGTACGTCAAAGATGGTATGGTTGTTGGGCTTGGAACAGGTTCAACAGCATACTTTTTTGTTGAAGAAATTGGTCGCCGCATGAAAGAAGAAGGACTCAAAGTTGTCGGCGTAACAACTTCAAGCCAAACAACTGTACAAGCAGAAGGGCTTGGGATTCCTTTGAAAGCTGTTGATGACATTGATGTTATCGATGTTACCGTTGACGGTGCAGATGAAGTCGACACTAACTTCAACGGTATCAAAGGCGGTGGTGGCGCCCTTCTTATGGAAAAAATCGTTGCCACACCAACCAAAGAATACATCTGGGTTGTTGACGAATCAAAAATGGTCGATAAACTCGGTGCCTTCAAATTGCCAGTCGAAGTGGTTCAATATGGTGCAGACCGTATTTTCCGTGAGTTCGAGAAAAAAGGTTACAAACCATCATATCGCATGGCAAACGGTGAACGCTTTGTGACTGATATGAAAAATTATATCATCGACCTTGACCTTGGCGTTATTGAAAATCCTGTCGAACTTGGCAAAGAATTGAAAGCCATGGTCGGCGTTGTTGAACATGGTCTCTTCAACGGTATGGTCAATAAAGTTATCGTTGCAGGTAAAGACGGTGTCAACATTTTAGAAGCTAAATAATGATTTCAGCAGGAGGAATTAACAGTTACCATAACTGAATCTTCTCCTGTTTACTATGTTATATTGATTAATTATTATTTCTAATCACTTGACTTAGATATTAAGAGATTAGGAGGTTTTGGGTGTCAACCGTAACCACCCTAGATTAGGAAAAAATTATGTCAACATTTAATCGTATTCACCTTGTAGTTTTAGATTCTGTCGGAATTGGTGCAGCACCAGATGCTAACAATTTTGTTAATGCTGGTGTGCCAGATGGTGCTTCAGATACCCTTGGCCATATTTCAAAAACAGTCGGATTAACTGTTCCAAATATGGCGAAAATTGGTCTTGGAAATATTCTTCGTGAAGCACCTCTAAAAACAGTGCCGGCAGAAGCGCAACCAAGTGGCTATGCGACAAAATTAGAAGAAGTATCACGTGGAAAAGATACCATGACAGGTCACTGGGAAATTATGGGGCTTAACATTACAGAGCCTTTTGATACTTTCTTTGAAGGATTTCCAGAAGAAATTTTAACAAAAATAGAAGAGTTTTCAGGGCGTAAAATCATTCGTGAAGCCAACAAACCTTATTCAGGAACACAAGTTATCGCTGACTTTGGTGAACGTCAAATGAAGACAGGTGAATTGATTGTTTACACTTCAGCTGACCCAGTACTTCAAATCGCAGCACACGAAGATATTGTTCCACTTGACGAACTTTATAAAATCTGTGAATTTGCTCGTTCTATTACATTAGAACGTCCAAGTTTGCTTGGTCGAATCATTGCTCGTCCATATGTTGGTGAGCCTGGTAATTTCACACGTACAGCTAACCGTCGTGACTATGCTTTATCACCATTTGCACCAACAGTGCTTAATAAATTAGCTGACGCAGGTATTCCGACGTACGGTGTCGGAAAAATCAATGATATTTTCAATGGTTCAGGTATTACAAACGACATGGGGCACAATAAATCAAATATGCACGGTGTTGATACCTTGATTAAGACCTTGCAATTGCCAGAATTTACAAAAGGATTATCATTTACAAACCTTGTTGATTTTGATGCCATGTATGGTCACCGTCGTAATGCCGCAGGTTACCGTGATTGTCTAGAAGAATTTGACAATCGTTTGCCTGAAATCATGGAAACTATGAAATCAGATGACCTTCTTTTAATCACAGCAGACCACGGTAATGACCCAACTTACACAGGAACAGACCACACACGTGAATACATTCCATTATTGGCTTACAGCCCATCATTTAAAGGAAATGGTGTCTTACCAGTCGGACATTTTGCTGATATTTCAGCAACAATCGCTGAAAACTTTGGTGTTGAGACAGCTATGATTGGTCAATCTTTCCTAGAAAAATTAGTATAAGAGGTGCATATGGCAACAATTATTGAAAAAATTGAAGAAGCTCGTCAGTTCTTGGTATCACAAAGTTGTGACGCTCCTGAATTTGGCTTGATTTTAGGGTCAGGTCTTGGCGAACTTGCCGAAGAAATTAAAAATGCTGTTGTAATTCCCTATGAAAAAATTCCTAATTGGGGAAAATCAACAGTAGCAGGACACGCTGGACAATTGGTTTATGGTGACCTTGGTGAACACAAAGTCATTGCTCTTCAAGGACGTTTTCATTTTTACGAAGGAAATCCAATGGAATTAGTGACTTTCCCAGTTCGTGTCATGAAAGCTCTTGGTTGTAAAGGACTTATCGTGACAAATGCAGCTGGCGGAATTGGCTTTGGTCCAGGAACATTAATGGCAATTTCAGACCATATTAATATGACAGGGCAGAACCCATTGATTGGTGCGAATCTTGATGACTTTGGACCACGTTTCCCAGATATGTCAGATGCTTATACGGCTGAGTATCGTGATACTGCTCACAAAGTCGCTGAAAAAATCGGTATCAAACTTGATGAAGGTGTTTATCTTGGGGTTTCTGGACCATGTTACGAAACACCTGCCGAAATTCGTGCCTTCCAAACTCTTGGAGCTGATGCGGTTGGGATGTCAACAGTTCCAGAAGTCATCGTTGCTGCTCATTCAGGTTTGAAAGTTTTAGGAATTTCAGCCATCACAAACCATGCCGCAGGTTTCCAAAGTTCACTTAATCATGAAGAAGTTGTTGCTGTTACACAACAAATCAAAGAGGATTTTAAAACCCTAGTTAAGGCTGTCTTGGCAGAATTGTAAGTCAATACTAAAACTTAGTATTATCATACTAAAATTAGAAAGTGGTGTCAGATGCGAATTCATTTTATCGTTCACGAAGCTTTTGCAGCACCAGGTGCTTACTATGATTGGGCTATTAAACGTGGTCATGATGTGACAATGACAAAACTTTACCAAGGCGAAAAATTGCCAAAAGATAGTTCTGGTATCGACCTACTAATTGTTATGGGTGGACCACAAAGCCCACGAACAACAGTAGCAGAATGTCCTCATTTTGATGCACAGACTGAAATCTCGCTTATCAAAGAAGCTATTTCACAAGATAAACGAGTTCTTGGTATTTGTTTAGGAGCTCAATTGCTAGGTGAAGCCTACGGAGCATCTGTTGAAAGAAGCCCAGAAAAAGAAATTGGAAATTATCCAATCACATTAACAGAAGTTGGTTTAGCAAATTGTAATCTTTCGCATATTGGAACATCTGCAATTGTTGGACACTGGCATGGCGATATGCCTGGTTTGACACCACAAGCCAAAATTCTTGCAACTAGTCAAGGTTGCCCACGACAAATTGTCAAATACAGTAATAAACACTATGCTTTCCAATGCCATTTAGAGTTTTCAAAACCATTGATTGAAGCACTTTTGGCAGAAGAAGTTGATTATGATGAACAAGTTAAGACACAGTCATACCTTCAAGCCGCAAATGAAATGCTAGCTTATGATTATTCAGAAATGAATCATATTTTAGAGCAATTTTTAGATGCTTTCACAAAATAAAAGATTTAACTCTAAAGCTTATTGCTTACTCTTTGGTACAGCCCTTCTTTTGACTAGTCTAGTAGCAGGAGTAGGCGGTATTTTACTTCATGACTTATTAGAATTGGTTGAATGGATGATTTTTGATCATGGGGAAAGTACAGGCGCGCAACCTGTCACAAACCTACAATTTATTATCATCTTATTAGCTGGTATTATTTCAGCGTTTATTTGGTTTGTTTTGCAAGATAAAAATCGTCAAATCATTTCAATCAAATCACAGCTAAAAGCTACTGATGACAGCAAACGTCCGATACTTTGGATACACTTGATACATATATTGGATGATTAGCAGAAATATAAAGAGTGCGATTTTAATTAATTATTAGGGGAGAAGGAGAATGTGTCCCGAAAACTTTTAGTTGGCTTGGACTGAACGAAGTGAGGGAAAGGCTACTAAAACGTCGAGGGGCAATGGGAGCGAAGTGCACACTTATCTTTTGAACTTTTATTTTGTATAGGACATTAAAGTATACTTATTTGTCCTATGATAGAATTTGTAGTACAATAGATTTAGTATATAGGTCATATAAGTTGGGCATAATAATGTATTGTAATAACTAGAAATGAGGGAATGAATGAAAGTCAAATTTGGAAAATTATTTGGATGGATTGTCTTAGATATATTTGTGGTTGGAGTAGTTGAGGACTTCAATTTACTTTCTTTTCTTCTTGAAAGTATTACCTATAATTTTACTGATTTTTCCTTTTTAGGATTGATTGCTGGAGTGGTAGGGATTGTTTCTTCAATCTGGTTATTTTTAATGGCAGTTTGTTTTATTATTCTCAGTTGGCAACAATTAAAAAGTTGTTTTCAGAAAAGAGCAGATGATAAATGACTAAAATTGGGTATGTACGTGTTAGTAGCAAAGAACAGAACTTAGTTCGGCAATTACAAGCGTTATAAGGAATTTCTAAGGTCTTTTCAGACAAATTAAGCGGTCAATCGGTAGAACGTCCACAATTACAAGCTATGCTTAACTATATTCGTGAAGGGGATATTGTTGTTACTGAATTAGATCGATTAGGACAAGGACAGAATAATTTTTTCTTCAAGTGGCTTCAGTCGGAGCTGGTTCGCCTATTGGTAAAGAAGGTGCGCCACGAGAACTGGGAGTTTTAGGGGGCAGGTCGTATTTCTGACCGAATGACATTGACCTTAAAAGATCGAAGACTTGCTATTGTTTGTGGGGCATCAGCAGGGTTGGCAGCTGTTTATCAAGTACGATTGCCAGTATCTTTTTTGCTTTTGAAATACTTGGATTAGGGCTGTCATTTTTGAACCTTATTTCAGTCTCAAGCACAGCGATTCTAGCTAGTCTTATTGCGGGAACGGTTATTTCAGACACACCACTTTATCATTCAGGACAAGTCGTGCTCGTTGCTAAAACATGCGGTCTTACAATCCTTCTAGCTATTCTTATCACCCCCTTAGCGCAGCTCTTTCGCCACCTCACTCAAAAGGCTCAAGCCAGCAAAGTGACAACTAAAAGCATTTTGTGGAAACTCCCCTTAACTTTTTTGCTTCTCGCAAGCTGTTCTCTTTATTTTCCAGAGATTTTGGGAAATGGCGGAGCTATGGCGCAAGGTGTATTTGATGGTATGACTGTTCAGTATGCTGCTGTGATTGTTGTCGTTAAGGCGTTTGTGGTCTTGCTGACGCTAAAAAATGGCGCATACGGTGGAACCTTGACTCCCTCATTTTCAATGGGAGCAGTTCTGGGATTTCTTGGTGCTGTGCTTTGTAGCCAAATCTTTCCAACTATTTCACTAGCCTCAGCTATGCTCATCGGCTCAAGTGTATTCTTAGCAATTGCAATGAATGCACCGCTGACAGCGGTAGGCTTAGTTGTCTCATTTACAGGACAAAAGCTTCAAGCCCTGCCAGTCCTATTAATCGCAGTAGCGCTAGCTATTGTCATCAAAAAACTTATTGAATATATTGAAAGGAAATATTATGTCAATCCATATCGAAGCCAAACAAGGCGAAATCGCAGATAAAATTTTACTTCCAGGAGACCCACTCCGTGCTAAATTTATCGCAGAAAACTTTTTAGAAGGTGCCATATGTTTTAACAATGTCCGTGGTATGCTTGGTTTTACAGGGACTTATAAAGGTGAACGTGTCAGCGTTATGGGAACTGGTATGGGAATGCCATCCATCTCTATCTACGCAACTGAATTAATCCAATCTTACGGCGTTAAAAAATTAATCCGTGTCGGAACAGCTGGCTCACTTAATAAAGATGTTCACGTTCGCGAACTTGTTTTGGCACAAGCAGCAGCAACAACATCAAGCATGATTAAAAATGAATGGCCACAATATGATTTTCCACAAATTGCTGATTTCACCTTGCTTGACAAAGCCTACCATATTGCTCAAGACCTTGGAATAACAACTCACGTTGGCAGCGTGTTATCTGTTGATGCTTTTTATTCAGATTTTGCTGAAAATAATGTCAAACTCGGGCAACTTGGTGTGAAAGCTGTTGAGATGGAAGCCGCTGCACTTTACTATCTCGCAGCAAAACACGGCGTTCAAGCACTCGGTATCATGACGATTTCTGATAGCCTTGTTGCTGACGAAGATACAACCGCTCAAGAACGCCAAATAACTTTCACAGACATGATGAAAGTCGGTCTTGAAACTCTTATTGCAGATTAATGCAAGAAATATATGAAACAATAGACATCCTTTTAGATGTCTATGCTTATAATCACGCTTGGAAAATAGCAGAGCAGCACAGTGATTTTCCAGCGCAAAGCCGTTATCTTTTAGAAATGTTAAAAGAGCGTAGGGAACTTAACGTTGACTTTGCTTTTTCACATCCAGCAGAAAATCAAGCAATTTTAGCTAATTATGGCGTTTCACTCATTACCAATGCGTATGAGGAAGAACAATTAGCAAATTATATTATGGATTTGGAAGCTAAGGTGAAAAATGGCAATATCATTGATTTTGTCCGCTCTGTTAGTCCAATTCTGTATAGGCTCTTTCAACGTCTTGCCAAACGCGAAATTCCAAATTTGGAAAACTATATCCACGATGCTAAAAACGACCAGTATGATACTTGGCTGTTTACAAAAATGAAGCAGAGCGACTATGCTATTTTTCATAGGTACCTTGAGATTCGTCGTGATGGCAAAGTGACTTCAAAAGCTTTGGCAGAACTCCTACAATACGGACAATTTCCTCAGGAGATTAAACAGTTAATCAGCGAACTTCGTAATTTTGAAAAATCCGTTCGGAATCCCCTAGCCCACCTCATCAAGCCTTTTGACGAAGAAGAACTACACCGAACAACAAATTTCTCATCCCAAGCCTTTCTAGATAAAATCATTGCCCTTGCTACCTATGCAGGTGTCAAATATAACAAAGAAAAATTCTATTTCGACCAAGTTAATGACATTATCAAAAGTGAGTTGAAGAGAAATGGATAGAACATAAAAACTCTTGGACAATGTCCAAGAGTTTTTAGTTATCAAATTGTACTTCTTTAAGTAGATAATCGATAAATCGTTCGCCCATTTTTGAAAGGTTAGCTTTTTCGTGGCGAATATAGACAATGTCAATCATATCTTCAACATCAAGTGGAATAGAAACAATATTATCACCATTTAGATTGCTATTTAAAATACCTGTAGCGATTGTATAACCGTCGAGTCCAATCAAGAGATTGAAAAGTGTCGCGCGGTCACTAACGACAATCGATTTCTTGTGGGGAATTTGTGAAAAAATTTCTTCAGAGAAGTAGAAGGAATTATGAATCCCTTGATCGTAGCTAAGGTAAGGAAATTCTTCCAAATCTTCCATCGTTACCAGTTTTTTGCTTGCAAGAGGATTGTTTTTGCTGACAAAGATATGCGGACGCGTTCTAAAAAGGCTTGTATAGGTCAGATGATTATCATCGAACATTTTGGTCAAGACATCGTGGTTATAACTATTCAAAAATAAAACACCGACTTCTGAACGAAAATTCTTAACATCATCAATGATTTCATACGTTCGTGTTTCACGAAGGAAAAGCTCATAACGTGACATGTCCGTTCCTTCTAAAAGTGAAACAAAAGCATTGACAACGAAAGCATAGTGCTGTGAAGACACACTAAAAAGTTCTCGGTTTGTATTTTTGCTCTTATAACGTTCCTCTAAAAGAGCCGTTTGTTCTAAAATTTGGCGAGCATAAGAAAGAAACTCAACACCATCCTTAGTCAAGGTAATGCCTTTTGGGTTACGGATAAAAATCTCAATCCCCATTTCACGCTCCAAATCGCGTACAGCATTTGAAAGGCTTGGTTGAGTGATAAAAAGCTGCTTAGCAGCCTCGTTCATGCTCCCTGTTTCTACTATTTTAACGATATAGTGTAATTGTTGTATTCTCATAAACTTAGTTTAGCCTAAAAATGATTTTCCCGCAAGTAGGTACCAGTCTTTTATAAAGAAAACGATTAAAAAACGAACATTAGTCGTTTTGTAACATCATTACAAAATGGGGGTAAAAATACAACATTTTGATTATTAATTTCTTTTCTTTAACAAAGCGCCTATATTGTTTGAAACAAAGCAATGAAACCGTTTGTAAACATCTAGTTTTATAATAATACCGAATTGCAAAAGCATGACAAAAGTGTTAAAATGGGAACGTTAGTAATCCTTATAGAGAGTGGAGATTTATAATGCCTACACATTCACGTCATCAAAGACAGCATAAAAATTCCCGTTCATACTCCCGTCTTGATACTAAGACGATAGTGAATAGTATTTTGCTAGTCTTGTATGCTTTACTGGCAGGAATTGCGACTTTTCTGATGTATTCGCATAACATTCTTGCTTTCCGACACTTCAACATTATTTATACTGCTTTGTTAGTGGTTGTTCTTGTCGTATCGTTGGTATTGATAATTCAGAAAAAAGGTAAATTAGTTGTTACTGTCCTTTTGGTCATTTTCTCGATTGTCACAGCTGCTTCGCTTTTTGCATTTAAATCATTAATTGATGTAGCAGGCAATCTGAATAAATCAGCCTCATATTCAGAAATTGAGATGAGCGTTGTGGTGCCAGCAGATAGCTCGATTTCAGATGTGATAGAATTATCAAGCGTTCAAGCACCGACTAATGCTGACGGCAGCAACATTGATGCCTTAATCTCACAAATCAAATCTGATAAAGGTGTTGATTTAGCAACAGAAACAGTAGCTTCTTATCAAGCCGCCTATGAAAATTTGATTAATGGTTCAAGTCAAGCAATGGTTTTGAACAGTGCTTATTCAAGCTTGCTTGAGCTATCATATGATGATTACGAATCAAACTTGAAAACAATTTATACTTATAAAATTAAGAAGAGTGCTTCAAGCGAAGCAAAATCATCTGATGCTAATGTCTTTAACATTTATATCAGTGGTATTGATACCTATGGTTCTATTTCAACCGTTTCACGCTCAGATGTTAATATCATCTTGACTGTTAATATGAATACACACAAGATTTTGATGACAACAACACCACGTGACTCATATGTTCAAATTCCAGACGGCGGTGCAGATCAATACGATAAACTGACACACGCTGGTATCTATGGTGTTGAAACATCCGAAAAGACACTAGAAAATCTTTATGGTATTGATATTGATTACTATGCTCGTATCAATTTTACATCATTTATGAATTTGATTGATGCCATTGGTGGCGTAACAGTCTATAATGATCAAGCCTTCACAGCATATGCTAATAGTAACTATTCATTTGAGGTTGGGAATGTTAACTTAAGCTCAGGTGAAGAAGCGCTTGCTTTTGTTCGTGAACGCTATAGTCTTGATAATGGCGACTACGATCGTGGTAATAATCAAATCAAAGTTATTCAAGCTATTGTTAATAAATTAACATCGTTAAGTTCAATTTCAAATTACTCAACAATTATTTCTACCTTGCAGGATTCTATTCAAACCGATATGTCATTAGATACAATGATGAGCCTTGCTAATGTTCAGTTTGATTCAGGTAAGAAATTTACAATTACATCACAAGAAGTAACTGGTACAGGTTCAACAGGAGAATTAACTTCTTATGCCATGCCAACTGCAAGTCTTTATATGATTCAGTTGGATGATTCTAGTGTAGCAAGTGCATCACAAGCCATTAAAGATGTTATGGAAGGTAAGTAGATGATTGATATTCATTCTCATATTGTTTTTGATGTAGATGACGGACCATCTACTATTGAAGAAAGTTTAGCTTTGATTGGTGAAAGTTATCGTCAGGGCGTGCGTACGATTGTCTCAACGTCACATCGTCGTAAAGGAATGTTTGAAACACCAGAAGATAAGATTTTTGCTAATTTCAGCCAAGTTAAAGAAGCTGCCGAAGCTAAATATGAAGGATTAGAAATCTTATACGGTGGCGAACTCTATTATAGTAGTGATATTTTAGAAAGACTGGAACAACGCCAAGTTCCAAGAATGAACGACACACGTTTTGCATTGATTGAATTTAGTATGACCACACCATGGAAAGACATCCATACAGCACTTAGCAATGTACTTATGCTTGGAATTACACCAGTTGTTGCTCATATCGAACGTTATAATGTGCTTGAGTTTAATGAAGAACGTGTTAAAGAATTGATTAACATGGGATGTTATACGCAAATCAATAGCTCACATGTTCTCAAACCAAAATTGTTCGGTGATAAATACCGTCAGTTCAAAAAAAGAGCACGTTATTTCTTGGAAAAAAATCTTGTTCATTGTGTCGCAAGTGACATGCATAATCTCGGACCAAGACCGCCATTCATGGACGAAGCTAGAGAAATCATCACGAAAGATTTTGGCACTAAGCGAGCTTACGCTCTTTTTGAGGGCAATCCTCAAACCTTATTAGAAAATAAAGATTTATAGGAGTTAATATGAATTCAAATGATAATGCAAGTATCGAGATTGATGTACTCTACTTGCTAAGAAAACTTTGGAGTAGAAAATTTTTCATTATTTTCATTGCTCTAGTTGTTGGGACAATAGCTTTGCTTGGTAGTGTTTTCTTCCTCAAACCTAAGTACACATCAACAACTCGTATTTATGTTGTTAGCAAAACTGCTGATAATATTACCAGTCAAGATTTACAAGCTGGTTCTTATCTTGTTAACGATTACAAAGAAGTGATTACGTCAAGTGAGGTGTTATCTTCTGTCATTGATCAACAAAAATTGGCTCTTTCAACCAGTGAGTTGTCAGATATGATTACAGTTGATATCCCAACAGATACACGTGTCATTTCAATTTCTGTGGAAGATACGGATGCCCAAGAAGCCGCCGATATTGCTAATGCTGTCCGTGAAATTGCTGCTGAAAAGATTAAAGCTGTTACGAAAGTAGATGACGTGACAACCTTGGAAGCTGCAACTACGCCTAAACACCCTTCATCTCCTAACGTTAAGAAAAATCTTGCTTTAGGGATACTTATTGGTGGGGCTCTAGCTGTTATTGTTATTTTTGTAGTTGAAGTGCTTGATGATCGTGTTCGTCGTCCAGAAGATGTCGAAGAAGTGCTTGGTATGACTCTTCTAGGAGTCGTACCAGATATTGATAAAATGTAAGGAGAAAGATTGTAATGCCACAATTAGAATTAGTGAGAGCTAAAACTCAAATGATTAAATCTATGGAAGAATATTACAATTCTATCCGTATCAATATTCAATTTAGTGGACGTGATTTAAAAGTAATTACGTTAACTTCGGCTCAACCTGGCGAAGGAAAATCAACAACGTCTGTTAACCTTGCAATTTCTTTTGCGCATACAGGTTTCCGTACACTTTTGATTGATGCGGATACACGTAATTCAGTCATGTCAGGAACGTTTAAATCTAATGAACGTTATCAGGGGTTGACAAGTTTCTTGTCTGGAAATGCAGAGTTGTCAGATGTTATTTGTGACACAAGTATTGATAATTTAATGATTATTCCTGCTGGACAAGTCTCACCAAATCCAACATCATTGATTCAAAACGATAATTTTAAGGCAATGATTGAAACCGTGCGTGGTCTTTACGATTATGTGATTATTGATACACCTCCTCTTGGCTTGGTTATTGATGCAGCTATCTTAGCGCATTACTCAGATGCTAGTCTAGTTGTGGCAAAAGCAGGAGCTGATAAACGCCGTACCATTACGAAAGTAAAAGAACAACTAGAACAAAGTGGCTCTATTTTCCTTGGTGTTATTTTAAATAAATATGATATCCACTCGGATAATTACGGTTCATATGGTAGTTATGGTGACTATGGAAATTATGGCAAAAAATCGGGGGGGGCGGAGAATAACGGATATTTTGCCCCAGAGTAGGAGATAGTGGAGTGTATGAATAGTTTAAGTAGAAAAGAAAAGTCTATTATTTTAATAACGATTGATTTGTTGCTGTTGTTTGTTGCCATGTTTGTCACAATGTATTTTATGCAAGCTTTTGCGAGTATTAACTCAAATCAATTGCTTACGTCCTATCTTGTCGTGGCAATTGATTATCTAGTGATAGCTAGTTGGTTTAAAATCTTTTCGATTTTGAATCGCTTTACCGACTATCGCGTCTTGTTTTATCTAATGATATCTCTTGCCATTTCTTATTCCTTATTGGCAGTCGTTGTGACAATAGTCTATCCTGAAGGCAGTTATAGTTATCGTTTTGTGCTCCTTTCTTTCTTATTTTCCACTTTTCTTTTGATAGCTCCAAGACTTTTATGGCGTGAGCTAAATAATAGTCATAGCCGAAAAAAGAAAAAAGAGTGCTCACGGATTAGAACCTTGGTCGTAGGTGCTGGAGAGGGTGGTTCTATTTTTGCAAACACGATTTTGAATTCTCATTCAGACATCGAGATTGTTGGTTTTGTGGATGATGACGTGAACAAATATAAAACCTATTTGCATGGTATCAAGGTGCTAGGCGATTGCAAAGCTATTCCAACTATCGTTTCTCAATACGCTATCGAACAAGTGACCATTGCGATTCCTTCTTTAGCAGGAAAAGAACATGAAGAAATCATCAAGATTTGTAATGATTGTGGTGTCCGTGTAAATAGCATGCCCAATATAGAAGATGTGATTATCGGCAAGGTTTCTACTTTAAATTTACGTGAGATTGACATTACAGACCTCTTGGGACGAAAAGAAGTTGAGTTAGATTGGACCGATTTGGGAGAATTTTTCCGAGAAAAGATTGTTCTCGTGACTGGAGCAGGTGGTTCGATTGGCTCAGAGATTTGTCGTCAAGTGTCACGTTTAAACCCTAAAAAATTGCTACTCTTAGGGCATGGTGAAAATTCGATTTACTTGATTCATCGAGAACTTTTGCAAAAGTACGGTCAGAAAA
The DNA here is from genome assembly GCA_934196125.1 of uncultured Streptococcus sp. Lineage (GTDB taxonomy): Bacteria > Bacillota > Bacilli > Lactobacillales > Streptococcaceae > Streptococcus. Next base: position 18,421 of record CAKPVT010000004.1, read on the forward strand.
TCGAGATTGTTCCCATTATTGCAGATATTCAAGACCGAGAGTTGATGTTTGACGTGATGAAAGCCTATCGTCCCAACTATGTCTATCATGCTGCAGCACACAAGCATGTGCCCTTGATGGAGTATAATCCAAAAGAGGCTGTCAAAAATAATATTTTTGGCACAAAAAATGTCGCTGAGGCAGCGCTTGCAGCAGTGGTTGAGCGATTTGTCATGATTTCGACAGATAAGGCTGTCAATCCAACCAACGTGATGGGAGCTACCAAGCGAGTGGCAGAGATGATTGTGACGGGACTCAATGGCAAAGGCAAGACAAAATTTGTCGTTGTTCGTTTTGGCAATGTCCTAGGTAGTCGTGGTTCAGTTGTCCCTGTCTTTAAAGAGCAGGTGGCTAAGGGTGGACCACTAACCGTTACGGATTTTCGTATGACACGTTACTTCATGACGATACCAGAGGCAAGTCGACTCGTTATCCAAGCAGGCTATCGAGCAAAAGGTGGCGAAGTCTTTGTTCTTGATATGGGCAATCCTGTCAAGATTGTCGATTTGGCAGAAAAAATCATTATGCTAAGTGGTCATACCGTGGAAGAGATTGGGATTGTCGAGTCTGGCATTCGTCCGGGAGAAAAACTCTACGAAGAACTCTTGTCATCAGATGAACGTGTCAGCGAGCAAATCCATGAAAAGATTTTTGTCGCAAAAGTCATCCCAAAATCTGCAGCAGAAGTTGACAACTTCATCAAAACACTACTAGATACAGACAACAAAGCTTTGAAAGATAAGCTCATTGCATTTGCAAAGCAGGGATAATAGGAGAGATATGTTAGAAAGTGATTTTTTAGATACTATCGAAGTGCAGGAAACACGAAAATATTTGGAAAAGAAAAAGGTATCCTTGTTTTTTAAACGGATGTTTGATTTAATTTTTTCCATTTTACTGTTGCTTTTCTTGCTACCTATTTTTGTCCTGTTAGCGATTGGCATCAAGTTAGAAGACGGCGGGTCAGTTTTCTATCGGCAAGATCGTGTAACGAAAAATGGACGCCTGTTTAAGATTTTCAAGTTTCGCACCATGGTGGTCAATGCTGATAAAATCGGTACTCTCGTCACTGTTCAAAAAGATAATCGCATTACCAAAATTGGTTCAAGAATACGAAAATATCGCCTTGATGAATTGCCTCAGTTACTAAATATCGTCATCGGTGATATGAGTTTTGTCGGCACACGACCAGAGGTTGTTAAGTATGTCAAAGCCTATACAAACGAGATGAAGACAACCTTGCTTTTGCCGGCAGGCGTGACTTCTCTTTCCAGTATTGAGTTTAAGGATGAAGACACTATTATTGAAAAATATACGAAACTGGGAGAAGATGTTGATGATATTTACATTCATCGCATACTTCCCCAAAAAATGATTTCAAATATTGCCTATATTCATCACTTTAATTTTCTATCAGACATTAAAATTATGCTGTTGACCATTATCAAAGTAGTAAAATAATGAGGACACATATGACAAAGAAAATGAATATTCCCTTTTCACCACCAGATATTTCAGAAGAAGAAATTGCAGAGGTGGCAGATACCTTACGTTCTGGTTGGATTACCACCGGTCCGAAAACAAAGGAACTAGAATCCTTGTTATCCACCTACACCAATACCTCAAAAACGGTCTGCCTAAACTCGGCGACAGCAGGTTTGGAATTGGTTCTTCGACTGCTTGGTGTGGAGGCTGGTGATGAAGTTATTGTTCCAGCTATGACCTATACGGCATCTTGTAGTGTGATTGAGCATGTCGGAGCTACTCCTGTCATTGTTGATATTCAGAGCGATAGTCACGAGATGGACTATGATCAGGTGGCACAAGCTATCACGGAGCGAACAAAGGTGATTATTCCCGTCGAGTTGGCTGGTATCCCTTGCGACCATGATAGGATAAGAGAAGTTGTTGACAGTAAAAAAACACTCTTTACACCAAAAACTCCCCTACAAAGGGCATTTGGTCGTATCGTTATCTTATCTGACGGTGCTCATGCTTTGGGTGCAAGCTACAAGGGTGAGATGATTGGCAATGTCGCAGACTTTACCGTATTTTCTTTTCACGCTGTGAAAAACTTTACAACGGCAGAAGGTGGCTCGGTAACTTGGAAAGACCATGCCGGCATTGATAATGATGACTTGTATCGTCAATTTCAAATCCTTTCCTTACATGGTCAGACAAAAGACGCTCTTGAAAAAACAAAATTGGGTTCATGGGAGTATGATATTGTCATCCCTGGCTACAAGTGCAATATGACGGATATCATGGCTTCTATCGGCTTAGTTCAGTACAAACGCTATCCTGATTTATTAAGACGACGCAGAGAGATTGTTAGTTGTTATAATGAGGGATTTGAAGGCACGACAGTCATCCCTTTACAGCACGTGAGTGACAGCTATGAGTCTTCTATGCACCTGTATATCGTTCGTATAGATGGCATTAAGAAAGAGCAACGCAATGCTATTATCGAAAAAATGGCAGAGGCTGGAATTGCCTGCAATGTTCATTATAAACCACTCCCTCTCTTAACTGCTTATGCTAATATGGGCTTTAAAATAGAAGATTATCCCAATGCCCAAAACTATTTTGAAAATACCATGACACTCCCCCTTCATACAAAATTGAGCGATGAAGAAGTGGACTATGTGATAGAAACGCTAAAAGGTATCATAGCCGATATTCGCTGACACCATACGAACAACTATAGTATTTAGTTAATAAAGAGTAGAAGAACGGAGATAGATGTGACAAAACAAATAGACGGTCTTGTTTCGGTGATTATGCCGTCGTGGAATACTGCTGACTATATCGCAGAATCCATTGAATCAGTCATCAATCAGACCTATCAAAACTGGGAATTGATTATCGTTGATGATTGTTCGACTGATACGACAGATGAGATAGTCAACCACTTTAAAGACGATAGGATACGTTATTTCAAAAATAGTATCAATAGTGGTGCAGACATCACACGAAATAAGGCTTTGCAACATTCTAGAGGAGAGTGGATAGCCTTTCTTGATTCGGACGATCTCTGGCATCCAGAAAAGCTAGAAAAACAGATTCACTTTATGGAGAAAAATGGGTATAGCTTTTCCTACCATAATTTTGAAAAAATTGATGAAGACAGTCAAGATTTGGGAGTTACGGTCACAGGCCCAAGTCTTGTGACGAAGAAGATGATGTACCATTATGGTTATCCAGGTTGCTTGACTTTTATGTACAACGCCAAGGTGATGGGCTTGGTACAAATTAATGACATCAAGAAGAACAACGACTATGCTATTTTGTTAAAGCTGTGTAAAAAAGCAGATTGTAATCTACTTGATGAAAACCTAGCCTATTATCGTATTAGAAAAAAATCCATTTCCCATGACAAGCTGTACAAAAAATTAAAAAGTCACTATGATTTGTTTCATATCTGTGATAAACAAACACCCCTTACTTCCTTTTACTTGGCTTGTATGAACATGATTTACGGTCTTCATAAAAAATACAAATATGAAATAAGGAATCAATGAAGAATATGAAAATCTGTTTTTTAGCACCTGCGAATAATTATCATACGAAAAAATGGTGTAAATGGTTTGCTGAAAAAGGGCATGATGTCCATGTTATATCTTTTATTGATGATACGATTGAAAATGTCACCATTCACTTTATTGATAGTGGGGCATCTGTCAACTCATCTGATTCACGAAAACTAGCTTATTTATTAAAAGCAGGTAAGGTTAAAAAGATTATTAAACAGCTAAAACCCGATATTGTCAACGCTCACTATGTTTCGAGTTACGGGGCAGTCGCTGCTCTGTCAGGTATCAAGTCCTATGTCTTATCCATGTGGGGTTCTGATGTCTATGATTTTCCTACCAAGAGCTTTTTACATAAATTTTTGGTTAAATTCAGTCTGAGTAGGGCAACTTATCTTTTTTCTACCAGTCAAGCGATGGCAGATGAGGCTGGAAAGTATACGAATAAAGACATCACCATCACACCTTTTGGTGTGGATATGACTCTTTTTTCGCCAAAGAGACAAGAAAATAGTACCTATTTTACAGTTGGTACGATTAAATCACTGACACCTAAGTATGGTATTGATACTTTGCTTAGAGCTGTTTCTCGAGTGGTGCAACAAAGACCGGACATCCCTCTTCAATTGAAAATAGGTGGTAAGGGAGAGTACGAAAAAGACTATAAACGACTAGCTCAAGAGTTGGGCATTGAGCCGATTACCAAGTGGCTTGGTTTCATTTCACAAGAGAGAGTGGCAAAAGAATGGAATACTATGGATATTGCGGTTATCCCCTCGGAGTCGGAGTCGTTCGGCGTTTCGGCTGTAGAATCGTCTGCTTGTGCTTGTCCAGTGATTGTGACGGATATACCCGGTCTCAAAGAAACCACAATACCAAATAAAACTAGCCTTGTCATCCCTATCGGAGATGATGAACAATTAGCAGAAAAAATCATCTATCTCTACAATCATCCAGAGCTAAGATTAGAGTTGGGAACAGCAGGAAGAAAGTTTGTAGAAGAACAATTTGAAATCGACAAGTGTTTTAAATTGATTGAGAAGAAATTTAAGGAAATTTGTAGGATTAACAGTCAATGATATATATTACTTTAGTAGCCAGTTTACCGATTATGGCTTATCTTTGCTTCTCCAAAAACGGTATACTGGTTCTTGATAGAAAACAAGGCTTGTATAGTGAAAATCATAGCTATCTCATGCTATTTTTTATACTATGTGCTATTCTTATTGCCTTTCGGTCTAATCTAGTGGGTGTTGATACCATCCACTACTCAAAACATTTTGATACCGTATCAACCTTGTCGTTTTCTGAGATTAGAGATTACGCCAATAGATATGCTATCGAAATTGGCTACATTTTCCTGATGAAATTGTCATCACTTATCATTGACAATTACTATTTCTTTCAACTGATAATTGCTAGCCTTTATAGCCTACTGATGTATCGTTTTTTTAGTAAAAATACCGATAATCAATTATTTGTTAGTGTTCTATTTTTAGGATTGGGGCTTTTACTCTATAGTTTTAATATACAGAGACAGATGTTAGCTGTTGCCATTGTATTAGAATCTTGGAATGCTTTCACAGACAAGAAATATTATCGGACAGTGTTCTGGCTTATCCTTGCAAGCTTCTTTCATTCAACGGCAGTCATTTTCCTTTTGGTATTGCTATTATACTATTTCCGAGAAAGTAAACTGTTTTTAATTCTATCTTCCATCGTTATCCTCTTTGTTGTTATCCGTTTTGACTTTATCATTAATCTTTTGAGCCACAATATTTCCAAATATGCCAATTATTTTAAAAATATTAAGGTCATCCAATCAGCTGGTGGGGTGAAATTTATATGGGGGGGGATAGTGCTCCTTGCCTTGTTAACTATATTTAGGAAAATATTCCTACAAAAAAAGGAATTGTCAAATCTTCCTACTTATGCCATCCTGTCTCTTGGATATGTCGTAGCCAACATCTTAGGCTTACGTTTTAACTACTTTGAAAGACTCGGTTTGTATTGCTTGCCGTTTGTTGCCGTTTTTTTGGAAAAATTTGGTACAAGTCTAGAAGATAAGACCACGAGAAGCATCTACTATTTCTTGACCTACCTATTTTTCATCATTTATTTTCTGATGAGTGCTATGGGTTCTGAACAATACAATTATCATTTTTATTTTTAGGAGATATTGAGTGGAAGAATTAATATCAATCGTCATACCAGTCTATAATGTCGAACTCTACCTATCAGAGTGTTTGAGTTCTGTAAAGGAACAGACTTACACCAATTTAGATATCATTATCGTCAACGATGGTTCGACAGATAATTCCCTTGAAATCTGTCAAGAGTTTAAAAAACAAGACTCAAGAGTAACGATTGTCAGTCAAAAAAACGCTGGACTATCGGCAGCTCGGAATGCAGGAATTGAAATAGCAAAAGGACGCTACATTACTTTTTTGGATAGCGATGATTTTATATCAAGTGACTATATAGCTTATCTCTATACCATGCTTACAGAAACTGATTCCGATATAGCCGTTTGTCAGCGTGAAGAAGTAGATGAAAATAGTCAAAAAATAGACCAGAAAACAAGAAGGAGTGCTCCGATGAAAGTCATCTCAGGTGGTGAAAACTTGATGAAGACTTTCCTATCTGAAAACGATATTGACACAGTTGCTTGGGGAAAATTGTATGCTACCACATTGTTTTCCGATGTCCGTTATCCTGTCGGAAAATTCCATGAAGATGTCTATACCACTTACCAACTAATCGCCAAATCGAAAAAGTTAGTGGTTGGCTTTGAAAGAAATTATTTTTATCGCAATAGACAGCAAAGTATATCAAGGTCATTGTTTTCGCTCAAACACTTGGACGCGATTGAGGCAGCCAAAGAACGTGCAGAGTTTATCTCAAAAAATTACCCTAGCCTTCTTTCGATTGCCAATGCGTCTATTATCTATGCGACCAACATGTGCGTCCTTCGGATCGCTGAGTCGTCTCAATTAGTGATAAGCAATGTTGATGACATGTTGCATGATTTTCAATGCAATTATAGAACGTACGAAAAAGATTTTTTACGGTCAAACAGTAGCCTACAAGCAAAAGCATTTTCTTTAATTGCCTTTTGCAATGTGAAATTAGCTATCAAATTATGGAATATGATAAAAAAGGGGTAAGGATTATTGAATATTTTACAAAAAACGAAATCGTATCTACAAGAACGTATCAATCTTCAAAATAGAAAACGATTGCGTCATGATTCTCCCATTCTTGTGTCTAGTAATTGTACGGGAGGCTTTCTTTATCATTGGTTAGGACTTCGTTTTATGAGTCCATTTATTAATTTGTACCTGACCCCTGCTGACTTTGTATTGATGTGTGAGAACTTTAATGATTTTTTTAATTCTCCTCTACAAAAAGATGAAAGTGAATCGGATTATCCCATCGGAGTAGGTTACTTAGGTATCAAAGTTCATTTTATGCATTACGCTACTTTTGAAGAAGCTATAACTAGCTGGGAAAAAAGACTGAAAAGAATGGAACGAGAAAGTCTGGGAAATGGACGTTACCAATACAAAACAGAAAAAATTGGTTTTATCTTTTCAAACTGGGACGGAAACGAAGAACTTTTAGAGAGATTTGATAAATTGCCATTTAAAAAAGTTGTTTTTACAGACAAACACGTTGACTATTCATCTGCTGTCTATTTACGTGGTTATGAGAGAAAGAAAGGCAATGTTTATGCAACGAAAAATATATTTGGAAAAAGATATATAGACCAGTTTGACTATGTTGAATTTATCAATTCGCTTACAGAAATTACTACCTGAAAGGCATATATGAAATTCATAAATAAACTGTACAACAGAATCTTCTTTTTAGTGACGATTATTATCAAAAATGCGTTCATTTTTAGAATGTATAGGAAGAAAATTATTTTGTTAGTCACTCCAAACCATGGCAATTTAGGAGATCAGGCTATCTCGATTGCTGAAATAGACTACTTGAAGAAAAATTATCATTTTCCTATTGTGGAAATTTCTGATGTATTATATGACTTTTATCGGAAAAAATTGACTAAGAAAGTATCACCACAAGACATTATTATTTTACATGGTGGAGGAAATGTCGGAATAGAATACAAGATTTTAGAAGAACAACGCAGAGAAATCATCTGTTCTTTTCCACTTAATCAAATCATCCTTTTCCCACAGACGATTGATTTTGGAGATAGTGATGAGGGGAAGATTGAATTTGAAAAGAGTCGTCAAATTTACAGTTCTCATGAGAACTTGACTATCCTTGCAAGAGAAGAAAAGTCTTATCAGATTTTTAAGAAGTACTTTTCAGATAAAACTTATTATGTTCCTGATATTGTCTTGACGATGAAACCAAAGACGCATCATTCAGGAAAATATGCTCTGACGTGTTTTAGAAAAGACGTCGAAAAAACATTGACACCCTCTGATGAAGAGTATTTATTTGATATTATCAGCAAGCGAGGGTTTGAGCTGATTAAATCAGATACTTATGTAGAAAGGTCAATCTATCCACATAATAGACAAAAAATCGTTGCAAATTTATTTGGCAAGTATCAAGGAGCAAAATTTGTTGTCACGGACAGACTGCATGGTATGATTTTTGCTTATCTGAATGGGACTACTTGTATCGTCTTTAATAACTACAACGGTAAAGTGGAAGGGGTGTACAAGAGCTGGTTGAAAAAAAGTAAAAACATACTATTTCTAGACAACGTTGATAATTTTGAACAAGCCCTGACACAGTTACTGTCTTCAGTTGATGATTTTACAATCGAACAATTTGCAAATGAACAATTTGAATTTTTGAGAAAGATAATTGATAATGAGTAAACAAGGAAAGTATAAACAATTATTCAGCAATTCGATATTGTATTCAATCGGTAATTTTGGCTCTAGTGCCGTAAGTTTTTTACTGTTGCCCCTTTATACAAATGCTCTCACAACAGGTCAATATGGCTATATTGATATTATTCAAACTTTAATTGATTTACTATTACCCATTTTATCCTTAAATTTTGCAGACTCTATCTTACGCTATACATTAGACGGTAAGCATAGCAATAAGAGTATTATGACTTCTGTTGCGATTGTTCCGTTTATGACGCTTCCCTTATTTTACCTTTGTCTTTTGTTGATAAGTCGTATGACTAATTTGCACATTAGTCCCGAGTTACTCACGTTTATCTTTTTTTTGAGAATCAATAATGACTATTTCAAGCAGTTTTCAAGAGGTATCAACAAAAATATTATTTTTGCATTAAATGATATTATCTATACTTTGGTTTTTGCACTGTTTAACCTACTATTTTTACTGTATTTGAAAATCGGAATAAGTGGTTATTTCTTTTCTATGGTAATAGCTCTTATTGTGTCCAATATGTTTTTGATTATTTTTAGTCGTATTTACGCTTACTTTGACTTTCAGTCATTTTCAAAAGACTATTTCAAAGAATCACTTTATTATAGCTTTCCTTTAATCCCCAATACGATTATGTGGTGGGTGATGAATGCAATAGATAGATATTTTATTCTCTTTTTCTTAGGTGTTGAGTCTAATGGTTTATATGGTATTGCTTATAAATTGCCTAGTATCGTATCTATCGTGGCTACTATTTTTTCAAAAGCTTGGCAAATTTCTGCTATTAAAGAATATAACAAGGCTGATACAGAACAATTCTATAACCGTGTCTATAGTGTTCTTAACTCTATACTAGTTATTTTTGTGTCTTTGATGTTTTGTATCCTACCACTTTTCTTAAACCTATTTATTGGAAGTTCTTTTAGAGATGTAGTACACATTATTCCGTTTCTGTTTATTAGTGTGATTTTTTCTAGCCTATCTGGTTTTGTAGGGACAAACTATCTAGCAAGTATGAAGACAACAGGTGCTGTAAAGACGTCAATAGTAGGTGGAGTAGCCAATATCATAGGAAATCTCTTACTTATGCCGTTAATTGGTCTTTCAGGAGCCGCACTAAGTACAGCACTTTCTTTCTTTATCGTGTTGATTTATCGGATTTATGATACAAGAAAACTAATTCAGATACATATTACCAAAGTTGAGATTGTGAAATATTTTTTATTAACAATGCAAGCAACATTATTAACACTAAACACTAATTATTATATCTTTCAGATTATAATCTTCTTGTTTATCTTTCTTATCGAGATAAAACATTATAAAAAATTAATCCGTGGTTTTAGTTAATGTCATGTATCTGACCTTAACTAGTATCATGGGTTAAGTGTGTTGTTTAATCTCTTCTAAAAATATCGCGTGTGTAGACTTTTTCTTTGACATCGTCTAACTCAGCGTTGTAGCGGTTAGTGATAATGCTTTGGCTAAGTTTTTTAAATTGTTTAAGATTATTGACAACCTTTGAACCGAAGAAGGTGGTTCCGTTTTCTAGGGTTGGTTCGTAGATGATAACGCTAGCTCCTTTGGCTTTGATACGTTTCATGACCCCTTGGATAGAACTTTGCCGAAAGTTATCAGATTGGCTTTTCATCGTTAGACGATAAACACCGATAACAGTTTCTTTTTCATTTTGTGGGGAATAGTTGCCATTGTCTGAGTAAGCATAATAACCGGCTAATTTTAGGACTTGGTCGGCGATGAAATCTTTGCGTGTCCGGTTAGATTCGACAATGGCGCTCATCATGTTTTGAGGCACATCATTATAGTTAGCCAAAAGTTGCTTGGTATCTTTTGGTAGACAGTAACCACCATAACCAAAGGAAGGGTTATTGTAGTGTGTACCGATTCGTGGATCCAAACCAATGCCATTAATGATCGCTTGGGTATCTAAGCCTTTTAGTTCAGCGTAGGTATCGAGTTCGTTGAAATAGGAGACACGCAGTGCAAGGTAGGTGTTAGCAAAGAGTTTCACAGCTTCAGCTTCAGTGAACCCCATAAATAGCGTGTCTATATCTTCTTTTTCAGCACCGTCTTGAAGCAGTTGTGCAAAAAGCTTAGCAGCTTTCGTGAGTTCTTCGTTATCTTTATCAGTAGATACGATGATACGACTAGGATAGAGATTATCATATAAGGCTTTTGATTCACGTAGAAATTCTGGGCTAAAGATAATGTTTTGGGTATGGTATTTGGCACGCACAAAATCCGTATAGCCGACTGGAATAGTTGATTTGATAACCATGATGGCATCTCTATTTACAGATAGCACTTGTTCGATAACAGATTCAACAGCACTAGTATCAAAGTAATTTTTTTCGCTATCATAGTTAGTAGGAGCGGCAATAATAACGAAGTCAGCGTCTTTATAGGCAGAATCGCCATCAATTGTTGCGACTAAGTCAAGGTCTTTTTCAGCTAGATATTTTTTAATATAATCATCTTGAATAGGTGATTTTTTATTATTAATAAGTTTAACTTTTTCAGGAATAATATCAACAGCAGTAACATGGTTGTGTTGAGCGAGTAGTGTTGCAATTGACAATCCAACATAACCGGTACCTGCAACAGCAATATTGCATACATAGTCAAGTTTTTGAGCTTTTCCTTTCTTAACAGTAAATAACTCAGCAATATCAAATCCAATAATATTTGCAAGTGCTTCAAGTTGAGCAATTGAAGGGACGTGTTCTGCTTGTTCAATTTTACTTAAAATAGAACGATTAATCCCACTCTCAGTAGCTAATCTTTCTTGTGATACTTTATTATCTTTACGATAATCTAAAATTAACTTAGCTAAAATAGCTGATGAAAATGATTTCATTTAAAAACCTCCATAAGTAGAATTATACTCTTTTTCGTTTCTTAAAACAACTAAAAATGCTATAAAACGAACATTTTTTATATATAAGGTTGTTAAAATCAACATTCAACTTTTTTATTTTATGTAAAAATATTAATGTGATACTACAATAGTATACATGTACTTTCATTTGTTATATCATTGTTTCAATAGTTATTTCTTGTTTTATACGTCCCTTTGTTAAGATAAATAGTGAAAAGATTATTGATTTTTTCAATTGTAACGGGTTTTCTAACGACAGCTGTAAGTTTGATTTACGCATCGAATATACGTAATGTTTTATACAATGCTAAAAGTAATGATTATCCAAGTAGTTGGTATGAAGCTCTAACCTATTATCGCTTTTCGATTTTATACTTTATTTTTTAGTTTTTGTATACAGTGTTAAAATATCAGTTATTCCAGATGTAATCTATAATATTATTTATTTAACGGCACTAGTTGGAGGAATTTATTGGTTGATTAAAATTTTTAATATTTTATTTATTAAGTGCAGAGATTAATGGGAAGTAGTGGTTCTTTTTGTTAATTTTTTAGGTGTGAAATTTGCAGTAAAATTTGACATAGTTTTATTAATCTGATAACATATACGTATGATTAAGACTTAGCTACCGCCTCTTTATAATGCGTACCAGTGCTAAGTCGTTTTTTTATGGAGAAATTATGAAAGAAGCAAAAACAATTGAGGAGCAATTAGAAATACTTGAAAAACGCGGATTGATAATTGAAAATCGTGACAGAGCTATTGAGACTCTAAATGTCAATTATTATACGTTGACAGGTTATCTATTTCCCTTTAAGAAAAGTAATATCTATCAAAAAGGTACTTCAATGAATTTAGCAATTAGACTCTATCATTTTGATAACGAAATAAGAAATGTTTTAACGGCTTTAATGGTAGAAGCAGAAGAAAAACTGAAGACCAGAATTGCTTATAATATAGCTATTGCTCATTCTGATGACCCGTTGATTTACACTGACGTTAATTATTTCAAAAACGCAAACGATTATAGTCACTTTATGGCAGATTTTCAAAGTAACGTTAGAAATAATCGTGAGGTTCCTTTTGTAAAACATCATATTCAAAAATATCGTAGTCAGTTTCCTATATGGGTTGCTGTGAATCTTTTTACTTTGGGAAATTTAAAATATTTATATAAAAATATTCCAAGTCGTGATAGGAAAAATATAAGTAGAGAATTTAATGTTTCTCCTAAAACCCTTGACAGTTGGATAGATACTCTTAGAATTTTGAGAAATAAGCTTGCCCATAATATGAGGTTATATGAGACAACGTTTCAAAAAACACCAAAGTTAGAAAAACATCATTCTATCCGAATAACGAACAATAGATTATTTGCTAATTTTGTATTACTTAAATATTTACTTGATGATAGTGAAGTTTGGCAAAGTGCAATTGTTAATTTAGATAAGATATTCGTCAAATATCAAGATAGTATTGAACTATCTTCAATTGGCTTTTCAGAAAATTGGAAGAGCATCTTAGAAAAATAAAACGGCAATAAAATTCGTACGGAAGCAGAGGTATCTTACTTAGCCTAAAAGCAAACAGCCCCTAAAACGTTATTGTTTTAGGGGCTGTTTTTACTATCCCAGATGGTTTTTTATTCAAAAATAAAGCGATTCAGTTGAACGACTTGGGCAAAGGCAAAGTCGTCTAAAATTGTTATTTTTTCAGCTCGGCGCGCTTTATAATCAAAGGTGTGTAATTGAAACGGATTAACAAAGCCGTCAACTTTTTTAGACTGGACCTCGACAAGGAGTCCTTTTGCTTTTAATTTTTGTTGTCCGTGTGTTATTGGACAAACAGCGACAAATCCAGTTTGTTTATTATAATTATCACTAGAGATGACAAGAGCAGGGCGACGTTTTTGAATTTCTTTTCCCTTGGACGGATTAAAATCAATCCAGATGATATCTTGCTTTTGCGGAATATAGTTATTCATGATCTAACAATGCCACGCTTTCAAAATCATCGTCCATACGTAAATCAGAAATACCGTCAAAAGGATTAGTCATTTTAGGAACAAGCATGATGACATTGTTTCGTCCTTTTTCAAGAGTAAATTCTTCACCGATGTTCACGCCTAGTTCTTTAGGGAGGGTAATAGTAATGGAATTGCCGACTTTTCTTGCTTTTACAATTGACATAATATATCTCTCCTTATGTGTATACTTCGTATACATATTATATAAAATATACTTTTTATTGTCAATTTTAATCAATAGAATTCCTTCCCTGATTATTATCGTTCGTTTTTTTGTCTTTCTTTACTAACTTCCTCCTCTTTTTCGTTGCTCTTTTGCCTAGCATATGTTATATTAATAGTAACGGATTGTAACGAAACTGTAATATTAATAAATAAAGGTAAGTGGTGGAAGTGATGGAAAATACTAATTCAAATAATCATCGATTGTTGATTCAGAAGTTACTTGTTAGTATTCATTACTTGACACTTTTCAGAGATGAGATTGTTTTGGTTGAAAAGACTCCGTCATTGTTGGGGGCGTCTTTTTCGCCGTATGTGGTTCAATCAGAACTGGGTGAAATTTTGGCGGCTGTTGATGTGCTTTCTAAGCAAGAAAAATTGATTAAATCAACATTTTGGTATGATGAAGCATCTTTCAGATTGATGAATCATTCTTTGGATATTGTCGGTAATTGGATTCGTGGGATTGATAATGTTTTAGAAATCTGTGAGTCAAAATCTGTTTTTCAAGCGATTCTTGGTGATAAGCGCCAGCGTGTTTTTGGCGTGCTGATTGATGTTTTTACTTCAATTCGAATTACCAATTTATCAATCAAGGAAGAATCAGAATACCCTATTTTAGTTGACCCTTTGCAAGCGGTAGAATATCAAAAAAGGGAAACGAAAAAAGCCGAATTATTGGCTAAAATTGATGCCTTGCCCCCTAGAAAATCAGAACAGAGTCTTGAAGTTGATAAAGACAAAGATGTCCAAGATGCTCCTATCCTTGAGAATAAAGAAGATGATTTTGCAGCTGAACCGCAATCAGTTGATCCAGAGGTTGACGAGGAAGAACCGTCTGATGATGTTGAAGAAAAGGTTGCTGGTGTTCAATCTGAAGTTGAGGATGCTACCGAATTGCTAGTTAAGGTCGAAGAAGAGTCTAAAGAGATAGAGAGTATATCTGATGTTCCTCTTGCTACGCTTCTTGAAGAGGACGAATCAGAGCTGGAACTTACAGAAATTAGTCGTGAGGCTGCTATCAAGCAATTCCGTCATTATCTTTTTGACCATAAAGGGATGATTTATGTTGCAGATGCTCAAGATGATTTAAAACGTGAAATCAAATTTTACAATGCATTTGATCGTTTTGAGGGTGCTTTTGATGAAATATCAGATATTCTAGTTCTTATGGAAAAAATCTTAGAAGATTTGGAAGAACGTGACGAAGAGACATTTGATGACGAAGGAAACTTAACGAGTGAGCCAACAGAACCAATTTATCTTCTTATCTATGGGCAAAATCTATTAATGGAAGATAGTCGCTTTGAAAGTCTTTTATCAGAGCTTCAGCACTTTTCAAATCGTTCAGATTTACACATTTCAGCCTACAAGGCTTATGAATAACAGTAAAAGAAGGTCAGTTGATGCCTTCTTTTATTTTTGGGGATTATGTCGATAAGTAGGAGATGATGCAAAAGTGCCTATAAAAGAGAGAAAAAGCTTGAAAGCACTTTTTGAAATTGCTATTATGTAACTTAGAAGTGATGTTTTAGAAATAAGTGAGAGTTTTGATAATTTTGGATGGTGTTATATTTCAAAACTGATAGCGTTTTTGCAACGAAGTGTCCTTCTTGGAGCTGATGCTCAACATTTCTACGGTATGTTAGTGATAATGTTTGCCTTTCGGTGTATAACAGTCTTGCATCTCAGAGTCCTTCTAATTATTATTGTAGCGATTACAATTATATCTTTCTGAGATGTTTTTTCATATGCTTGACTGACTAATTTTATTTTAGAACTTCCAAACTTTAAATGATGTTAACGATAACAATCATTCTTACAAAACTAATTGACAATCATTTTAAAACGCGTTATAATAATAAAAATTGAAAACCTTTAATTAAGCCCAGAGAGACTTTCAAGGTTACTGTAAAAAAGAGTTTTAACTCTAATAAAAGGTATGAGTGTGCTTTGGTGTACTCTGCTTATTTTGCTGTAACCTTGCCTTCTGGCGAGGTTTTTTGTGTGAAAGGAATGTTATGAATCCAGGTTGTAAAAACAAATCTTTGGTGTTGAAAGAAGATTTACTTATTGTTAGTCAAAGAGAGATTGCTCCACGTATTTTTGAGATGACATTATCAGGAGAAATGGTCTTGGATATAACTCCTGGTCAATTCTTACATCTGCGTGTGCCTGACCCAAGTAAATTGTTACGTCGTCCAATTTCGATTTGTCAGATTGATAAAGTCAATAAAGTGGCAACGATTGTGTATCGTGTGGAGCGTGCAGGAACAGCGATTTTATCGCAAATGAAGGCTGGTGACCGCGTTGACACAATGGGACCTCAAGGAAATGGATTTGATTTGTCGGTGGTGACATCAGGTCAAAAAGCGTTGCTAATTGGTGGTGGAATTGGTGTACCTCCGTTGGTTGAAACAGCTAAACAACTCGCTGCTAAGGGTGTTGACGTCACTTCTGTTCTTGGTTTTGCCAATAAAGAGGCTGTGATTCTGGAAGAAGAATTGTCAGTTTATGGAAAAGTTTATGTCACAACAGATGACGGCTCTTATGGTATCAAAGGCTATGTCTCAACAGTCGTTGATGACTTGGTGCAAAACGAAACGTATGATGCGATTTATTCATGTGGTGCGCCAGGCATGTTAAAATACGTTGACCAAAAATTTGAAAATCATCCGCATGCCTACCTGTCAATGGAATCGCGTATGGCGTGTGGTATGGGAGCTTGCTATGCTTGTGTTGTTCATTTAAAAAATGCACAAGAAGCGGCTAATAAACGTGTGTGCGAAGACGGACCGGTTTTTGAAACTGGTAAAATCATCTTATAAGGAGGTCTTATGTCAGAAAATCGTTTAGCGGTCAGTCTCCCAGGGCTTGACTTGAAAAATCCAATTATTCCAGCGTCAGGTTGTTTTGGCTTCGGTCAAGAATATGCTAAATATTACGATTTAGATAAGCTTGGTTCAATCATGATTAAAGCGACAACCAAAGATGCTTGTTTTGGAAATCCAACACCGCGTGTGGCTGAAACACCGTCAGGAATGTTAAATGCTATTGGTTTGCAAAATCCAGGTGTAGATGTTGTTTTTACTGAAAAACTACCGTGGTTAGCGCAGCATTATCCAGAATTGCCGATTATTGCCAATGTTGCGGGCTTTTCAAATGATGAGTATGCTTATGTGTCTGAAAAGATTTCAAAAGCTCCAAATGTTAAAGCTATCGAGCTTAATATTTCTTGTCCTAACGTTGACCATGGTAATCATGGCTTGTTGATTGGACAAGTGCCAGAATTGGCTTATGCAGCAGTAAAAGCGAGTGTTGAGCATTCTGATGTGCCAGTTTATGTTAAATTAACACCGAGCGTGGCTGATATCGCAACAGTTGCTAAGGCTGTTGAAGAAGCTGGTGCAACAGGATTTACCATGATTAATACTTTGGTTGGTATGCGATTCGATTTGAAAACTCGTAAGCCAATTATTGCCAACGGTACTGGTGGCATGAGCGGTCCAGCGGTTTTTCCAGTAGCTCTAAAACTCATTCGTCAAGTGGCGCAAAGTACGGATTTGCCAATCATCGGTATGGGTGGTGTGGATTCGGCAGAAGCTGCTATTGAAATGATGATTGCTGGTGCGTCAGCGATTGGCGTTGGAACAGCTAATTTTGCAGATCCATATACTTGTCCAAATATTATTGACCGTTTACCAGAAGTTATGGATAAATACGGCATTGAAAATCTTGAAACCTTACGACGTGAGGTTAGACAAGAATTACGTGGAAAATAAGCTCTGCTATTTTTCCAAAAAGTCAAGGTAAGTTTTTGACTTTGCCAGTAAAAAAAGATATAATATTAACAATTGAATAACCTTTAATTGAGTCCAGAGAGGCGAGAAAGGTTCGTGAAAAAAGAAGATAAAAAGTCTTTGAATGATGGGTGTTTGCTACCCTGCTTTTCGTGTAACCTCGCCCTTTGGCGAGGTTTTCTTTGTAGAAAAAGGAGAAAAAATGCACGAAAGTCGTCCGATTATTGCTCTTGATTTTCCGTCATTTGATGATGTGAAATCATTTCTTGCTTTGTTCCCTGCTGATGAAAAACTTTATGTTAAGATTGGTATGGAGCTATACTATGCAGCAGGACCAGAAATTGTCCGTTATGTTAAATCGCTTGGACATTCTGTTTTTCTAGATTTAAAATTACATGACATTCCAAATACAGTCAAATCAGCTATGCGTGTGTTATCAAATCTTGGTGTCGATATGACTAATGTTCATGCCGCTGGTGGCGTTGAAATGATGAAAGCAGCGCGTGAAGGTCTTGGACAAGGTCCGAAACTAATCGCGGTAACACAGTTAACGTCAACGTCAGACGAACAGATGAAAGCTGATCAAAATATCCAAACAAGCTTAGTGGAATCTGTTTTGCATTATGCTAAGAAAGCAAACGAAGCTGGTCTTGACGGTGTGGTTTGTTCAGCACGTGAGGTTGCAGTTATTAAAGACGCAACTTCTGAAGATTTCGTTTGCTTGACACCAGGTATTCGTCCTGCGGGAGCTGCTGTCGGCGATCAAAAACGTGTAATGACCCCAAGTCAAGCTAGTGCCATTGGCTCGAGCTATATTGTTGTTGGACGCCCAATTACAAAAGCGGATGATTCTGTTGCGGCTTACAAAGCCATTTACGATGAATGGAATGTTTAGTATTAGAATACTAAAATTTCTTTAGGGTTGGTATGGAGTTAACAATAAGGCAATCTTACACAGCGGTTATTGATAGAGCAATCGGTTATCAAGATAGATACGGGAATAACTATCCAATCAATTATGGTTACATTCCAAATCTGATTGGAGGTGACGGTAAGTGGCAAGATGTCTATATTATTTCAGAGAATGTCTCAGATCCCCTAGAAGTATTCGAAGGGGAATTAGTAGCCATTATTCATCGTGCTGATGATGTGGAGACTAAATGGATTTTAACAACCGCTGGTGAAATAGTTACTTATGACCAAATAAAACAAGCAACCCATTTTTTAGAACAATATTTTACATCAACTATTGAGTTATTATAGAAAAGAGGAACATTATGACTTTAGCATCACAAATTGCATCAGATTTGCTTGATATTCGAGCTGTTTACTTGAAACCAAACGATCCATTCACTTGGGCATCTGGTATTAAATCACCAATTTACACAGATAATCGTGTGACGCTTTCATATCCTGAAACGCGTACATTGATTGAAAATGGTTTTGTTAAAAAAATCAAAGAAGAATTTCCTGAAGTAGAAGTGATTGCAGGGACAGCAACAGCAGGAATCCCTCACGGTGCGATTATTGCTGACAAGATGAATCTTCCATTTGCTTACATTCGTAGCAAACCAAAAGATCACGGAGCTGGTAATCAAATCGAAGGTCGTGTGACAAAAGCTCAAAAAATGGTCGTTGTTGAAGACCTTATTTCAACTGGTGGCTCGGTACTAGAAGCTGTTGTAGCAGCAGAACGTGAAGGTGCTGATGTCATCGGAGTTGTGGCTATCTTTACTTATGAATTGCCTAAAGCGACTGAAAACTTTGAAAAAGCAGGTGTTAAATTGGTGACACTTTCTAACTATACTGAATTGATCAAAGTTGCTAAGGTGCAAGGTTATATCACGGCTGACGACCTTCAATTACTACATAAATTTAAAGAAAATCAAGAAACTTGGCGTGATTAATCAAGCTTAGTATTTGGCTACTAAAGTAAAATTGCTTTAGTGGCTTTCTTGGTTTAAAGGATGAAAGGAGTAAAAAGATGAAACTTTCTTGTACATTTGAAGATAATATTTTGCCAGATGTTTATGCTAAGAAAGCAAAGGTACAAGTAAAGGGAAATGCAGTGATTTCTTTTCCGTTTACGATTGAAAATGTTCCTGAAAAGATGAAAAGTTTTGCATGGACATTTGTTGATTATGATTCTATTCCTGTCTGCGGTTTTGCTTATATTCATTGGGTTGTTGCCAATGTTTCAGCCGATGTAACAGTGATTTCAGAAGATTTTTCACGTCTAGACAATAAGCATGCACACGGCAAGAATAGCTTAGTTAGTAAATTACTAAATGAGGATTACTCAGACATTGACGAAGGGTATATGGGACCATATCCACCTGATAAAGACCATATCTATACCCTTACAGTTTATGCACTAGATTGTGAATTACCATTGGCAAATGGTTTCTACATGAATGAGCTATTGCATGCTATGGAAGGACATGTGTTAGCAAAAGAAAAACTAGATTTAGTAGGGAAATACTAAGATAAAAAGGAGTAAACATGCAACATTCAACTTGGCATGAGTTAATCAAAAAAGAATTGCCAGAGCATTATTTTGGCAAGATAAATCAATTTATGGATTATGTTTATCAGCAGGAGTTGATTTACCCACCACGTGAGAAAGTTTTTAATGCCATTCAGACCACTCCGCTAGAGGACGTTAAGGTGGTGATTATTGGTCAAGATCCTTATCATGGGCCTAATCAGGCACAGGGATTGTCATTTTCTGTCCCAGAGAATATTCCTGCACCACCGTCTCTTCAAAATATTCTTAAAGAATTATCAGATGATTTAGGACAACGTGACCATCATGATTTGACACCATGGGCACAGCAAGGGGTGTTGCTTCTAAATGCGTGTTTGACGGTTCCTGCAGGACGTGCTAATGGCCATGCAGGACAGATTTGGGAGCCTTTTACAGATGCTATCATTAAAGTAGTCAATCAAAAGGAAACGCCAGTTGTCTTTATTCTTTGGGGTGGATATGCTCGTAAGAAAAAGGCGTTGATTACTAATCCAATTCATCATGTCATTGAAAGTGCACACCCAAGTCCACTTTCGGCATATCGTGGTTTCTTTGGTAGCCACCCTTTTTCGCAAGCAAATGCTTATTTAACTCAATACGGGCTTGAAGCAATCGATTGGTTAAAATAATAGGAAAAACAGATGATTTATTTTTTAGCAAGTAATCCCATCATTTATGAAAAAAGACGTCTTAATCCCGCAAATGCTTTTGTTAATCTTTTGAAAGAACACCTGCCTAGCAAGTTTAGCGCTCTTTTTGTATGTTCGGAGCCGAACAATAACACGTTTACAGATCAATATGCTACTGATGTAAAAACGGCTTTTGAAGCCGAAGGCATGACATATGAAAAATATGCGGTGCTGGATAATCGAACGGCAAATCAGGCTTCCAGCTTGGTAGCTGAGGCGGACTTGATTTTCTTAGCGGGTGGGCATGTGCCTACACAGAATGCTTTTCTGAATTCAGTTGGTATGCGTGAACTGCTGCAAAGCAGCGATAAACTTGTCATCGACTCAAGTGCAGGTTCTATGAATGCGGCGGAACTTGTTTATGCACAACCAGAAGAAGCAGGCGAAGCGATTTCAAAAGATTATCAGCGTTTTTTAGCTGGTCTTGGAATTACCCAAGTCCAGTTAATTCCACACTATCAATAAACTAAGCATCACATACTTGATGGGCTTCGTGTCTTCGAAGATATTACTTATCCAGATAGTAATGGTCGCTGTTTTTATGCCATTTGTGACGGTAGTTTTCTGTATGGGAATGGAACTGTTGAAACGATTTACGGTGAAGCTTACCGTATCAAAAATGGTGCATTGTCGCAGATAAATGCTGAAAATGAAACTTATCAATTTAGAAAGTGAGTTTAGTATGTTATTAATTAAAAATGGTCGTGTTGTTGATCCAAAATCTGACTTTGATCAGGTTGCAGATGTTCTTGTTGACGGCAAAAAAATTATTAAAATTGCTGATTCGATTGAAGAAGCTAGCGCTGAAATCATTGATGCGACAGGGTTTGTTGTAGCACCTGGTTTGGTTGATATTCATGTGCATTTTCGTGAACCAGGGCAAACACACAAAGAGGATATTCACACAGGTGCTCTTGCAGCTGCAGCTGGTGGTTTCACTTCTGTTGTTATGATGGCAAATACCAGTCCAACGATTTCAGATGTAAAAACACTAAAAGAGGTTTTAGCGAGTGCTGCTAAGGAAGATGTGCATGTTTACACAAATGCAACTGTAACGAAAAACTTTGACGGTCAACATTTGACTGATTTTAAAGCTCTTCTTGAAAATGGTGCACTCAGTTTTTCAGATGACGGTATTCCGCTTCAAAGCACGAAAGTATTGAAAGAAGCGTTAGATTTGGCGAAAGCGAACAATACTTTTGTTGCCGTTCACGAAGAAGACCCTGAATTGAATGGTATTCTTGGATTTAATGAGCATATTGCACGTGATAAATTCCATTTTTGTGGGGCAACAGGTGTGGCAGAATACAGCATGATTGCGCGTGATGTCATGATTGCTTACGACCGTGGCGCGCATTTGCATATCCAACATTTATCAAAAGCAGAATCTGTTAAGGTGGTCGAATTCGCTCAACAACTTGGTGCCAATGTTACTGCTGAAGCAGCGCCACAGCATTTCTCAAAAACAGAAGATTTGCTGTTAATTAAGGGCTCTGCAGCTAAGATGAATCCACCACTTCGTACCGAAAAAGACCGTTTAGCTGTTATCGAAGGTTTGAAATCTGGTGTCATTTCAGTGATTGCTACTGACCATGCACCACATCACGCAGATGAGAAAAATGTTGATGATATCACAAAAGCCCCATCAGGTATGACAGGACTTGAGACATCATTGTCACTTGGTTTGACGAATTTAGTAGCGACAGGTGATTTAACTTTGTCTGAATTATTGGCTAAAATGACGATTAATCCGTCATCAATGTACAATTTCGATTCAGGGTATTTGGCGGAAAATGGTCCTGCGGATATCGTTATTTTCGCAGATAAGGAAGAACGTATTGTATCAGACCATTTTGCTTCGAAAGCGTCAAATTCACCATTTATCGGTGAAAAATTACAAGGTGTTGTTAAATATACCATCTGTGACGGTAAAATTGTTTATCAAGCGTCATAAAAAAGCGGACTAGTTTTAGATATCCGAACTAAGGGATTTTCTAAGAGTTGAAAGAATCGGCATAGTCGTGAAATATCGGCTATTCCGTTTTTTCTTTGCGTGGAATCTGAATATCCCCGATAAAATTAAATACGATTTTCAGTTTCTTGGTATCTCTTGACCATAGTTTTTCGTTTTGGTATACATACACCTTTTCAATGAAGGTTCTGATGATTTCTGCATCCAATTCCTGAATGTCGGTATACCTGTGGACGATTTCGAGAAAGCTATCAACATTAGCGGTTTTCTCTTTAGCATCTGCAATAATCGCTTCGAGTACTTTTACACGTTCTTGGAGATCACGCTGCTCAGCCTCATAGGTGGCTGTCATCTTTGTAAAACGCTCATCACTGATTTTGCCTTCCGCATTATCCTCGAAAAGCTTTTGGATGAAAGAATCTAGTTTACTTATTCTTGCAGTTGCCTGCTCATATTCTTTCTTGCTTTCTCTGATCTCACGCTCTGCAGCCTAAGTATTTGCCTTAGTAACAAGCTCCACAAATTCAGCTTCATGTTTCTTGGCAAATGCTGTAACCTGTTGAATGGAATATAGAAGTGAAGCTTCAATATCCACATTCTTGATTTGATGGGATGTACAAGGTGTCTTTTCCTCTTTTTCGATATTTGGCACAAACCATGTATTCTTTATCGTGCGTCCAATCTTTACATTGAACTTGATATAACTTAGAACCACAATCTGCACAGAATACCATTCCTGAGAGCATTGGCATTTCACCAAGTGGTGTAGGTCTGCGTCTTCCGTCACGAATTCGTTGAACTGTATCAAAGATATTCTGGTCGATAATTGCCTCATGTGTATCTTTGAAAATCTGCCACTCAGCTGGGTCGTTCCAAATCTTCAGTTTCATCTGCATCTAACTCTTCGAGCAAGTCTTCTATAGTCTTAATACCTTTGTGAATTGTGACTTTCGGATTATTTGTGCCAAAGTAAAATCTTGCAGAATCCATGACATTCGTATCAAAGTAGGGAAAATGATATTGAATTCTCTGTTTCAGCTTTGCGTACTCCTCAGCAGATGCAATATTGGATGTGGTAAACATGACATGATGTCGTTCTCTTGGGCCATATTTACCTTTGGAAATACCGCAACTTTTACTTTGTTGAACAATATAGGTTACATCCTTAAATTTTTCTTCCATTTTTGCTTTGGTTAGCCAGTCTTTAGGATTCTCCGAGTGGTCATTGTCACAGTCCATACCAACAACATTTGAGCAGATGAAATTCTCTTTACTGCGATAGTTGTTTTTATACTGGGAAAGAACAAAATCATGGCTGAATGCTTTCTTGAAACTTTCTGCATCTGTACCTTCAATCTCATGTGGATACAGGCAGTTAGTCGGATTCTGAAATACATCGCTTGAATAGATTGTTAATTTTTCCATTGCATTTTTGCTCCTTTCTGTTGATTTTTCTCATTCCCACAATCATTTGCGCCACCTCCTTCCGTGTCTCTGATAGTGAAAGGACATGAAACATAGTTTTAAGAACCTACTTTTCAAAATTTCTTATCCTCACAAGTTACAGTCAAAGAAAAATGCTTGTTTTTCCCCCTTCAAGGAAATAATTTTTTTCTGTTCCAACTCGGGACTGCGTTCACATCCCTCTAAGTAACAGGCAAAAGAAAACGCCTGTCTTTTAACTTCTCAGAAAAAATTTTTTTAAAATTCCTTCCTAACTAGTAGCCTTGGGAAGAGCATCAAAAGGACGTTTTTGAAGAATAAAATAAAAAATTCTCCAAGTCATACAGACCGGAGAATAGGCAGTAGAAATATTCATAATTTCATGCTATAATAATGCTATATTATTGAAAGTTATAAAGGAGATGCGAATGATACTTCCAGAAGAAATAAAAAGACTCAGAACACGCTGTTTTCTGACGCAGGAAGACTTTGCCAAGAAATTAGGTGTGGCATTTTCTACTATAAATCGTTGGGAACAAGGCAAATCAAAACCGAACCTTGTTGCGATGAAGAATATAAAAGCCTTTTGCGAGGAGAACGATATCCCATATGCAGATATTGAGGAAGCTTGGCTAGATTATAAAGTT
The DNA here is from genome assembly GCA_934196125.1 of uncultured Streptococcus sp. Taxonomy (GTDB): domain Bacteria; phylum Bacillota; class Bacilli; order Lactobacillales; family Streptococcaceae; genus Streptococcus. Next base: position 43,106 of record CAKPVT010000004.1, read on the forward strand.
GGAGGAACTCTATAATGATAACAAAGTCTAATTTGAAGAATATGCTAAAGTCAGCAGGTTTTAGTGATGCTTCTAAAGATAAATACGAAAAAAACTATCCGCCTTTTGATTGCTCTATCATAGTGGATTTTAGAAATGAAAAAATAATTTATCCAAAAGATAAAGGATTTAAGGTTAATGTAGCAACTACAACAAATTTCTCTGAGCCAGAAAACTTTGTTGTGTTAGAATGCGTTAACCGACTTCTTGATAAGGGGTACAGACCTGAAAATATTGAGCTTGAGCGTACTTGGACACTTGGACATGAGCAAAAAAGTGGACGAGCAGATATTTGTGTATCTGATGAAAAGGGGAAAATGCTGTTCATTGTTGAATGTAAGACATATGGTTCTGAATATAACAAAGAGAAGAAAAATATTCTTTACAACGGAGGACAATTAATATCTTATTGGCAGCAAGAACGTGGCTGTAGATGGTTAGTATTATATGCATCAAATTTTAATGGTAATAATGAAATTGAATATTCTACAGACAGCATTGATTGTTCGGATGATGAAAATATTTTAAACCTTGCTAAGAAGGATTCTTCTATTCTTCTTTATAAGAATGCACATACTGTCCCAGAACTTTATGAAGTATGGAAAGAAACATATGAACAAAGATTTAGTGGTGACATTATTTTCAGAGATGATTCAGTTGCTTATGATATTGGCGTAAAGCCTTTAAGAAAAAAGGATTTAAAAGATTTTTCGGAAAATAATAAGATTGTAAATCGTTTTGAGGAAATTCTCCGCCATAACAATGTTTCTGACAAGGAAAATGCATTTAATCGACTTATAGCTTTATTTATCTGTAAATTAGTAGATGAGATACAAAAAACAGATAATGACACTGTTGAATTTCAGTATAAAGTTGGCACTGATACATACGAATCTCTACAAGATAGACTTCAACGACTTCATAAGGAAGGTATGGAAAAGTTCATGCGTGAAGAGATTTTCTATGTGTCAGATGACTATGCTGAAAATCTTGTAAAGCAGTACACAAAGCAGAAAAGAGTAAAAATGATTGAAGAATTGAGGAATACCCTTCGTATCCTTAAATTCTATACAAATAATGATTTTGCCTTTAAAGATGTTCATAACGAAGAACTTTTCTATCAAAATGGTAAAATCCTAGTTGAGATGGTACAGTTATTTCAGGATTATAGAATAATTGGTTCTGCCGATGTACAGATGCTCGGAGATTTATTTGAACAATTGCTAAACAAGGGATTCAAGCAAAATGAAGGTCAATTTTTTACTCCTACCCCTATCACACGCTTTATATGGGATAGCCTTCCTTTAGAACAAATAATGACAAAAGCAGATGGTATTGAATATCCGAAAATGATCGATTATGCATGTGGAGCCGGACATTTTTTAACGGAAGGATTTGAAGCAGTAGAAGTCTGTGCTAATGCAATAAATAATAGTGCAAAATCATCTAATCAATGGGTTGAAAAAAAGATATTTGGTATTGAAAAGGATTATAGATTAGCAAGAGTTTCTAAAATATCTTTATTTATGCACGGCGCAGGAGACGGAAATATAATCTTTGGTGATGGACTTGAAAATTATCCTGATAAGGAAATTACTCCAAAATCATTTGATATCCTCGTGGCTAATCCTCCGTATTCAGTAAAGGCCTTTAAGCCTCACTTGAAGTTATCAAATAATCAGTTGAACATTTTAGAAAAGATCTCAAATGATGGTTCAGAGATTGAAACATTATTTGTGGAAAGAATATCACAGTTATTAAAACCAAACGGAGTTGCTGCTGTAGTTCTACCAAGCAGCATCTTAAATAAGGAGGACAAAAGTTTTATCGCAGCACGTGAATCTCTTCTTAAGAATTTTAATATTATTGCCATTGCAACCTTAGGAAGTAAAACTTTTGGAGCTACTGGTACCAATACGGTTATTCTTTTCTTGCAGAAATTCAATGAGCCGCCAAAACGCACAGACATGGTTTTGGATAGTGTTGAAGCTATACTTTCCAATGCTAACACTGATGGTTGGGAAGACGAATCTATTTTAAGAGGATATCTAAAGAAAATAGGTGTAAAGAAGGATACTTATGATAGATTCCTATCAAAAAATGAAGAGTATACTATCTGGAAGGACGATAATTACTTCAGTCAGTATTACAATGAATTTGTGAATTCAACAGAATACACTAAGAAGAGTAAGCAGAAAACTTTCTTGAAGTTGTCTGAAGTAGAAAAGAAAAAATGGTTTAATCAAAAATTCTATGAATATGCTTTTTCTGTTGAACAGGAAAAATTATTCTATTACTCATTGGTTTATAACCAAGATACACTGATAATTTCGGCTCCGGATGAAAATAAGGAACAGGAGAAGTTTCTAGGATATAAATGGAGTAACAGAAAAGGACAAGAAGGGATTCAGGTGATAAAGGCCGGTGGATGCTTATATAATGCATCCGATCGTGGTGACAACAATTCTATTGCAGGACTTATTAGGAATGCTTTCTCTGATGAAGATGAATTTGATGTTGATGGATTAGAACACTACTATTATCGTTTGAGATTACAAGATATGCTTGATTTTTCCGGAACAACATTTAATAAGACTATTAAAACTACTCCAACAAGAGTGCTTAAAGATATTCCGGGGCTTACAAATTATAAATTATCCGATAAAAAATTCTTTGATTTAAGTATTGGAAATCGTGTTCTTTCCGATGAAGTGGTTGATAATGGAAGTACTCCTATCTATAGTGCAAATGTATTTGAGGAGTTTGGACGAATTAACAAGCAAAATATCACCGATTTTTCTGTGCCTTCTATTCTATGGGGAATCGATGGTGATTGGATGGTAAATTTTCTACCTGCCAACAAACCATTCTATCCAACTGACCATTGTGGCGTTTTACGAATAAAAACGGATGATATTCTGCCCAAATATATGGCATTAGCACTTAAGGTAGAAGGTGAATTTGAGAGGTTTTCTCGTAGCAATAGAGCATCTGCACAGAGAATTGCGAATTTAATTATTCAAGTTCCCTCTGTAGCTGACCAACAGAAAGTTGTTGATGAGATTGAAGCTATTGATAAGAAAATTACTGATGAGCAAGCCATAATAACAGAACAATCTGAGAAGGTTAAATCCAAATTTGTCGAAATGTTTGGTGACAAAAATAAAGATGTTCAACAGCTTACAGTATCGGATGTCAAATCAATTGTTACTAAGGGGGCAACTCCAACAACTTTAGGTTATAAATTCGATGTAAATGGCACAATTAATTTCATTAAGGTCGAAAATATTACTGATAATGGAGATTTCTTAGGCCCATTTGATAAAATATCTGAAGAATGTAATTTAGCTATGTTACGTTCTGAATTGCAGGCGGAAGATATTTTGGTTTCAATTGCAGGTACTCTAGGGAAAACTGCAATAGTAGATGAAGGAATACTCCCCGCAAATACTAATCAAGCAGTAGCTATTATAAGATTAGATAAGAGCAAAAGCATACTACCTGAATATCTTTACTATTATTTGAAACAGGATTCTGCTTTTTCACAGTTTGACGACATGAAGAAAATTGCAAATAGAGCAAATTTATCATTAGAAAATATTGATAATATAAAAATACCTAACTATAGTAAAGAACTACAACTTGAGTTTATAAACTATGCTAAATCCTGCGACAAATTGAAATTTGAAGCACAAGAAAGATTAGAAGAACTAAAGGCAACACGTGAAAGCCTTATAGACAAATACTTTAGATAAAAAAGAAGGCCTGATATTACCTGTATTCCTTTTCAAAAATATTTTAAGGAGGTTTTATTATGAAAAAGGAATTGATAAATACTATCGAACAGGGAATGTTAGGCATTTTAAATAATGAGCAACTTGCAAAATTACACGAAGTTTTGGAATTAAGCTTTACAATGTTTGCTGAAAACGGAGGTGATTCACAACAATCTAATGACGAACTTTTAAAGCTATTTTTATCGGCTAAGCAAGTAGAAGGTTGTTCAGAAAGATCATTGAAATATTACAGAACCACTCTGTCTAAGATGATTGTAAAAATAGATAAATCTGTAAGACAAGTTGAAACTAATGATATCAGAGCGTACATTTCGGATTACGAAAATGAAAGTAATGCCGGAAAAGTGACACTTGATAATATCAGAAGAATCATTTCAAGCTTTTTTGCATGGCTTGAGGACGAGAATTATATTGTGAAAAGTCCTGCAAGAAGAATCCATAAGATAAGGGTTGGTAAGACCGTTAAAGATGTGTATTCTGATGAGGAATTGGAGCAAATGAGGGACGCATGTACTAATTCACGCGATCTTGCCATTATTGATGTTCTTTCTTCCACAGGGATTCGTGTAGGAGAATTGGTTAATCTTAATATAGAAGATGTTGATTTTGAAAAACGTGAATGCGTAGTTTTGGGTAAGGGCAATAAGCAGAGAAAAGTCTACTTTGATGCTAGAACTAAAATACATTTGTATGATTATATTGCCAGCAGACACGATGAAACTACAGCTCTGTTTGTATCTTTGAATAATCCACACAATAGGCTATCAATACGCGGCATAGAGACTATTTTGCATAAAGTTGGATCTAATTTAAAATCCACAAAAGTGCATCCACACAAATTCAGACGCACACTGGCTACGAAAGCCATTGATAAAGGAATGCCTATAGAACAAGTACAAGTACTGTTAGGGCATTCTCAAATTGATACCACACTTAGATATGCTATGGTTAATCAGAATAATGTCAAAGCTTCACATCATAAGTATATAGGTTGATTCAAATCCAAATTTGTCGAAATGTTTGATGGAAAAACATTTGAGCATATGTCTATAGGAAAAATATCAAAAGAACTTTTTGCTGGTGGAGATAAGCCAAATGATTATTCATTACAGCATAGTGATATATACAAATATCCCGTATTTTCAAATGGGAAATCAGGAAATGACTTATTATGTTATAGCAAAGAATATCGTGTATCAGATCCTGCTTTAACGATATCTGCTAGAGGAACCATTGGATATACCGCTATAAGAGAAGCTTATTTTACTCCGGTTGTAAGATTAATAACATTAATTCCTACTGATGATGTTAAGTTAAGGTATTTACAATATTGTATTGATAGTTTGAATCTAGAAAAAAGTGGTTCGGGTGCAGGCCAACTTACAGTACCTGATTTTTCACAATATGAGATTATGATTCCACCAAAATCCTTGCAAGTAGATTTCGAAAATTATGCATCATCCTGCGATAAATTGAAATTTGAAGCTATGCTTAGACTATTGAATTTAATTGTAAGCATTGAGTAAAATACTAAGCGCAATCTCAGCCTCTTTACAAGCAGGTTTGATGTCCCATCCTCTGTCGTAATTGGTAATCCATTCACCGTTAAGCTTAAGGCTTAGTTTAATAATGCAACCACCATTAATTCCGTATTCCTTGCTTGGTTCTTCAATATGCTTTACCTAGAAATGGACAACATGATTTGATCCATTTAATTGAGGAATACAATTGTACTTTCTTTCCACATAAGCGTACCTCCATAAATTCTTGGTACTACATATATCGCTCTGAAAGATGATAATAGCAAGTAATTTCTATGGTCGTAAATCACGACTTTTTAATAACAAAAATAACCACACCGGAGTAAATCAATACTCTAATGTGGTCATTCTGATTTTGAGTTCCGTTTGAAGGCTCTGATAACTATTGATTTTGTTTAATCCCTAATTTCGGAGTTCTTTTTCTAGTCCACTTTTTGTTTGCTTAAATTTAATCCCCAAGGAACAAGGTTTTCTTCATGTTTTCGAATGCGTGTGATATTGTCTTTGTGTCTAATAATGATAATACTTGCGATTAACACGATGATTAGCGTAAAGAGCAAATCGTAGTGTGGTAATAAAAAACCAAATGCTGGAAAGATAAGGACACTAACAACAGCCACAGCAGCAGCGACAACACTTGATAAGGAAATCATGCTAAAGAGATACAATGTTCCAACAAATATAATCAATAAATAGAGCAGGAACATTGGTGCAAATCCCAAAAGCACACCAGTACTAGTCGCCACAGCTTTACCACCTTTAAATTTGGCAAAAATCGGAAACGTATGTCCGATAATAGCAAAAAGTCCGATCAATATCGGAGATACTGCCGTAACACCGAGAATATGCGGAAGTAGTGTGGCTACCGTTCCTTTTAACATATCAATGATAAACGTCACCGTACCAGCTTTTGGTCCTAGGACACGAAAAGTATTAGTTGTTCCTGTATTACCACTGCCGTGTTCTCTTAAATTGACGTGGTAAAAGAATTTTCCAATCCATAATCCTGTTGGAATAGATCCTAATAAATATGCAATTACAATCAAAACTAAAATTTTCATGTTTTTATTATATCATATTCAAGTTGGGATAGAAGAAAAATTTGAAAAATGAATAACTTGATTATTCAAAGCAAAACAAAGGTAGCGTTTTAAAAATTTACAGTAAAATGAGTAAAAAAGGCAAAATGACGTGCAAAATCGTCAGAATTTTTGATTTTTTTTGCAAAAATCAGAAAAAACTTGTAATATAAAAAAGATGAACTATTTGGAGGTCACTTTTGGCTAAAAAAGAAATTAATGTAAATAATTATAATGACGATGCGATTCAGGTCTTGGAAGGATTGGATGCTGTTCGTAAACGTCCAGGGATGTATATCGGTTCAACAGATGCGACTGGTCTTCATCACTTAGTTTGGGAAATTGTCGATAATGCTGTCGATGAGGCGCTTTCTGGTTTTGGTAATCAGATTGACGTGATTATCAATTCTGACGGTAGTGTGACAGTTAGTGACCAAGGACGTGGAATGCCAACTGGTAAGCACGCTATGGGGATTCCAACAGTTGAGGTTATCTTTACCGTTCTCCACGCAGGTGGTAAATTCGGTCAAGGTGGCTATAAGACATCCGGAGGTCTGCATGGAGTAGGTTCTTCGGTTGTTAATGCGCTTTCTAGCTGGCTTGAAGTTGAAATCACACGTGACGGTGCCGTTTACAAGCAACGTTTTGAAAATGGTGGGAAACCGGTTACTACGCTTAAAAAAATCGACACAGCACCAAAATCAAAATCAGGGACAAAAGTCACTTTTATGCCTGATGACACAATTTTCTCGACAATTGATTTTAAGTTTAACACGATTGCTGAGCGCTTGAAAGAATCTGCTTTCTTGCTTAAAGATGTGACATTAACTTTGACAGATAATCGTCCAGAAGAAGCAGAACATTTGGAATTTCATTATGAAAATGGGGTTCAAGATTTTGTTGAATACCTCAATGAAGACAAGGAAACGTTGACACCAGTTATTTCAGTTACAGGTGAGGAGCAAAATTTCCAAGTTGAAGTCGCTCTCCAATATAACGACGGTTTTTCTGATAATATCCTTTCTTTTGTTAACAATGTTCGTACAAAAGACGGTGGTACGCATGAAACTGGCCTGAAATCAGCTATCACTAAGGCAATGAATGATTATGCTCGTAAGTCTGGTTTGCTGAAAGAAAAAGATAAGAATTTAGAAGGTTCTGATTACCGTGAAGGCTTGTCAGCGGTGCTTTCAATTCTTGTGCCAGAAGAACATTTACAATTTGAAGGGCAAACCAAAGACAAACTTGGAAGTCCCTTAGCACGTCCGATTGTTGATGGAATCGTTTCTGAAAAATTAACGTATTTCCTTTTAGAAAACGGCGAAATTGCTTCAAACCTTGTTCGCAAAGCAATTAAAGCGCGTGATGCCAGAGAAGCAGCGCGCAAGGCGCGTGACGAATCACGTAACGGTAAGAAAAATAAAAAGGATAAGGGTTTGCTTTCTGGTAAATTAACACCAGCGCAATCTAAAAATCCTAAGAAAAATGAACTATATCTGGTCGAAGGGGATTCTGCCGGCGGCTCAGCTAAACAAGGTCGTGACCGCAAATTCCAAGCGATTCTACCATTGCGTGGTAAGGTGTTGAATACGGCAAAAGCCAAGATGTCTGATATTGTGAAAAACGAAGAAATCAATACCATGATTTACACAATTGGTGCGGGTGTTGGTGCAGAATTTAACGTTGAAAATTCTAACTATGATAAGATTATTATCATGACCGATGCCGATACCGACGGTGCTCACATCCAAACGCTTTTATTAACGTTCTTTTATCGTTATATGCGTCCGCTAGTTGAGACTGGACACGTCTATATTGCCCTTCCACCTCTTTATAAAATGTCAAAAGGTAAAGGCAAGAAAGAGCAAGTGGAGTATGCATGGACAGATGGCGAGTTAGAAGAATTACGTCAAAAATTTGGTAAAGGGGCTCAGCTACAACGTTACAAAGGTCTTGGGGAAATGAATGCTGACCAACTTTGGGAAACAACCATGAATCCAGAAACACGCACCTTAATTCGTGTAACGATTGAAGACTTAGCACGTGCCGAACGCCGTGTCAATGTCCTCATGGGCGACAAAGTTGAACCACGCCGCAAATGGATTGAGGACAACGTCAAATTCACCCTAGAAGAAAATACGGTGTTTTAATCAGTCGTTGAAAGAGACCAGTAACGCTCTATTATCTGTTTAAAATGATGAGCTTAAATTATAATTTTTGATGTAAGATAAAAAGGATAATAAACATGTCAAATGTACAAAATATGTCTCTTGAAGACATTATGGGAGATCGTTTTGGGCGATATTCCAAATATATTATTCAAGAGCGGGCTTTGCCAGACATTCGTGATGGCTTGAAGCCTGTTCAACGCCGTATCCTTTATTCAATGAATAAAGACGGCAATACCTTTGATAAAGGTTTCCGTAAATCGGCGAAATCCGTCGGTAACGTTATGGGTAATTTCCACCCACACGGTGACTCTTCAATTTATGACGCCATGGTGCGTATGAGTCAAGATTGGAAGAATCGTGCAACTTTAATTGAAATGCACGGTAACAACGGTTCTATGGACGGTGACCCACCAGCTGCCATGCGTTATACCGAAGCACGCTTGTCAGAAATTGCGGGTTATTTACTCCATGATATTGACAAAGATACGGTTCCGTTTGCTTGGAACTTTGATGATACCGAGAAAGAACCGACCGTTTTACCTGCGGCCTTTCCAAACCTTTTGGTAAATGGTGCGACAGGGATCTCAGCAGGTTATGCAACGGATATTCCGCCACATAATTTAGCAGAAGTGATTGATGCGGTTGTTTACCTCATTGATCATCCTAATGCTAAATTGGATAAATTAATGGAATTCTTGCCTGGACCAGATTTTCCTACTGGTGCTATTATTCAAGGTAAAGATGGCATTCGTAAAGCTTATGAGACTGGTAAAGGTCGTGTTGTGGTTCGTTCACGCACAGACATTGAAAGCCTTAAAGGTGGTAAAAAACAGATTGTCGTTACAGAAATTCCTTATGAAGTTAATAAAGCGGTGCTTGTTAAGAAAATCGATGATGTTCGTGTGAATAATAAAGCGCCTGGTATTGCGGAAGTTCGTGATGAATCCGACCGTGATGGTCTGCGTATTGCTATTGAGCTTAAAAAAGATGCTGACGAACAAGCTGTTCTCAACTATCTTTTGAAATACACAGATTTGCAGATGAATTACAATTTCAACATGGTTGCCATTGATAACTACACACCATGTCAGGTTGGTATCGTTCCAATGTTGACAAGTTACATTGCGCACCGTAAAGAAATTATCGTTGCTCGTTCGAAATTTGATAAAGAAAAAGCTGAAAAACGCCTTCATATCGTGGAAGGTTTGATTCGTGTGATTTCGATTCTTGACGACGTTATTGCGCTTATTCGTGCGTCTGAAAATAAAGCTGACGCTAAAGAAAATTTGAAAGTTAGCTATGAATTCTCGGAAGAACAAGCCGAAGCAATCGTCACATTGCAATTGTACCGTTTGACAAATACTGATATTGTAACGCTTGAAAATGAAGAAGCAGAGCTTCGTGAACGTATTACAATGCTTAAAGCCATTATCGGTGATGAACGTACCATGTACAATGTCATGAAATGTGAATTGCGCGAAGTTAAGAAAAAATTTGCTACACCGCGTTTGACAGAATTGCAAGCTGAAGCTGAAACGATTGAAATTGATGTGGCAAGCTTGATTGTTGAGGAAGACACCTTTGTTAGCGTAACGAAAGGCGGTTATATCAAACGTACCAGCCCACGTTCTTACAACGCTTCGACAGTTGAAGAAATTGGAAAACGTGATGATGATGAGCTGATTTTCGTAGCACAAGCTAAGACAACACAGCACTTGCTGATTTTCACAAATCTTGGTAATGTCATTTACCGTCCAATCCATGAATTGACTGATATTCGTTGGAAAGATATCGGTGAACACTTGTCGCAAACCATTACCAACTTTGCGACAGATGAGTACGTTTTGTATGCTGAAATTGTTGATGATTTCGGTTCACAAACCTACTTTGCTGCAACAAAAGTTGGACAAATCAAACGCTTTGAACGCAAGGAATTCACACCTTGGCGCACCTACAAATCAAAATCAGTTAAATACGCTAAGTTAAAAAATGCTGATGATAGTATCGTTACCATCTCACCAATTGCGTTAGACGACGTAATGATTGTGACACACAACGGTTACGCACTGCATTTCAATATCGAAGAAGTACCAGTCGTTGGCGCAAAAGCAGCAGGGGTCAAGGCTATCAACCTTAAAGACGATGATTTCGTAGCCTCAGCTTTTGTTGCCAATACAGATAGTTTCTTTATCTTAACACAACGTGGTAGCCTTAAACGTATGGCGACAGAGCTTATTCCAGCTACAAGCCGTGCTAATCGTGGTTTGCAAGTCTTACGCGAACTCAAATCAAAACCACATCGTGTCTTTATGGCTGGACCAGTTCATGCTTCTAATGATGTGCAAAACCTTGACTTATTCACTATTAGTACAGTAGATTCCGATGATGTGCAAAACCTTGACTTATTCACTATTAGTACAGTAGATTCCGATGATGTCGAAACATTAGAAGTCCATTCAAATAAAGGGGCTGTTTACCAAGCTATTTTAGAAGATTTAAACCTTTCTGAACGTACAAGTAACGGTTCATTTATCTCGGATAAAATTTCTGATGAAGGTGTCTTTTGCGCACGAATCCAATAAATTCATAAGTCGGGGAAAAGTCCCCGGTTTATTTTTAAAATAAATTTTCAGAATTTTATGAAAAAATACTTAAAAAGCGTACAATAAGATAAAAACAAAGAAAGAGGATTTAACATGACAGTAGATTTAGATTGGGAAAACCTAGGATTTGCCTATCATAAATTACCATTTCGCTATATTTCATATTACAAAGACGGTAAATGGGATGACGGACAATTAACAGAAGATGCAACGCTTCATATTTCAGAAGCGTCTCCGGCTTTACATTATGGTCAACAAGCATTTGAAGGCTTGAAAGCTTACCGAACAAAAGATGGCTCTGTTCAATTATTCCGCCCAAATATGAATGCAGAACGTTTTCAACGCACAGCAGACCGCCTTCTTATGCCACAAGTGCCAACTGAAAAATTCATTGATGCCGCTAAGCAAGTTGTGCGCGCCAATGAAGAATTCGTCCCACCATATGGTACAGGTGCAACTCTTTATCTACGTCCTCTTTTGATTGGTGTTGGTGATATTATTGGTGTTCACCCAGCTGATGAATACATTTTCACTATTTTTGCCATGCCAGTTGGAAATTACTTCAAAGGTGGCTTGGTGCCAACAAACTTCTTGATTCAAGATGAATATGACCGTGCTGCACCCAATGGTACAGGTGCCGCAAAAGTTGGTGGTAACTACGCAGCAAGCCTTCTTCCAGGGAAAGTGGCGCACGACCGCAAATTCTCTGACGTTATTTATCTTGACCCAGCTACTCATACCAAAATTGAAGAAGTCGGTTCAGCAAACTTCTTCGGTATTACAGCGGATAATGAATTTATCACACCACTTAGCCCATCTATTTTGCCATCCATCACAAAATATTCGCTTCTTTACTTGGCAGAGCACCGCTTTGGTATGAAAGCTATCCAAGGTGACGTAAAACTTGATGAATTAGACAAATTCGTTGAAGCTGGTGCTTGTGGTACAGCAGCCGTTATTTCACCAATCGGTGGTGTTCAACACGGAGATGACTTCCATGTCTTTTATAGCGAAACAGAAGTAGGTCCTGTAACCCGTAGACTTTATGACGAACTTGTTGGTATCCAGTTTGGTGATATTGAAGCTCCAGAAGGTTGGATTTACAAAGTTAACTAAAAAATGAAAGCTTGCTCTTGCAAGCTTTTTCGTTTTCATGTAAAATGGGTAAAGCGAGGTGAAAGAATGAGCAAAAAAGATAAGAAAATCGAAATTCAACTAGCTGATGCTAAGGTTGAAATCAATAACGCCAAAGTCAAAGGCTACACTTTGACAGCTGGTAAAAAAATCATTGGTGAAATCGCTGAACTAGACGATAAATTTGCAATTGTCAAGAGTGGAGAAGTCGAAGCATTCTTCAAGACATTAGAACAAACGATTGAAAGTATTATTGAAAATTACAATCTTAATCGCTAAAACAGCCGAAAAGTACTTGCAAGAGAACAGAAACTATGTTAGAATAGTTTTTGTTGTAATGGAAGGGTAGCGAAGAGGCTAAACGCGGCGGACTGTAAATCCGCTCCTTCGGGTTCGGGGGTTCGAATCCCTCCCCTTCCATTCTAAGAGCAGTCTTAGATTGTACATTGTTTTTGGGGTATAGCCAAGCGGTAAGGCAAGGGACTTTGACTCCCTCATGCGTTGGTTCGAATCCAGCTACCCCAGTCAAAGGTATCAAGTTTCAGCTTGACACCGTCAAAGATAAAAGTTGTTGTCGTTGCGGGTTACCTTGAGAAATATTATTGTTGTCAAAAGTTAGCATTAGCTAGCTTTTGTTGGAGGATTTTTTAGAATGAATGAATTTGAAGATTTGCTAAACAGTGTTAGCGAAGTAAACCCTGGTGATGTAGTCACTGCGGAAGTTTTAACTGTTGATAATGATCAAGTAAACGTTGTTATCGAAGGAACAGGTGTTGAAGGTGTCCTTACACTTCGTGAATTGACTAACGATCGTGATGCTGACATCAATGACTTTGTTAAAACTGGCGACACAGTTGAAGTTCTTGTTCTTCGTCAAGTTGTAGGTAAAGATACTGATACAGTTACTTTCCTTGTCTCTAAAAAACGCTTGGAAGCTCGCAAAGCTTGGGATAAACTTATTGGTCGTGAAGGTGAAGTTGTTACTGTTAAAGGTACACGTGCTGTTAAAGGTGGTCTTTCAGTTGAATTTGAAGGACTTCGCGGATTCATTCCAGCTTCAATGATTGATACTCGTTTTGTACGTAACACTGAAAAATTTGTTGGTCAAGAGTTTGAAGCTAAAATTAAAGAAGTTGTTCCAGCTGAAAACCGCTTCATTCTTTCACGTCGTGAAGTTGTTGAAGAAAAAGCTGCTGCAGCTCGTAAAGAAGTCTTCTCAAAACTTGAAGAAGGCACAATCGTTAAAGGTAAAGTTGCTCGTTTGACAAGCTTTGGTGCTTTCATCGACCTTGGTGGTGTTGACGGACTTGTTCACGTGACTGAATTGTCTCACGAACGTAACGTATCACTTAAATCAGTTGTTTCTGTTGGTGAAGAAGTTGAAGTTAAAGTTCTTTCAATTGACGAAGAAGCAGGTCGTGTATCACTTTCACTTAAAGCTACAACACCTGGACCTTGGGATGGTGTAGAACAAAAACTTGCTGCTGGTGATGTTGTTGAAGGTAAAGTTAAACGTTTGACTGACTTCGGTGCTTTCGTTGAAGTATTACCTGGTATTGATGGACTTGTTCACATCTCACAAATTTCACACAAACGTGTTGAAAATCCAAAAGATGTCCTTTCAGTAGGTCAAGAAGTTAACGTTAAAGTTCTTGATGTTAACGCTGCTGCAGAACGTGTATCACTTTCTATCAAAGCTCTTGAAGAACGTCCAGCACAAGCTGAAAATGAAGAAAAACGTCAATCTCGTCCACGTCGTCCAAAACGTGAAGCTAAACGTGATTACGAACTTCCAGAAACTCAAACTGGATTCTCAATGGCTGACTTGTTTGGCGATATTGAATTATAATAATAAATTGGAAAAGACTTGTTTAACAGGTCTTTTCTTTTTACTTTGATGTGGTATAATGTAATAAGTTGCCACTCTTAGTGTAATGGATATCACGCAAGATTCCGGTTCTTGAAATAGGGGTTCGATTCCCTTAGGGTGGAGAGTTATAATCTACCTAAAAAGCCTTGATTTCAAGGCTTTTTGAAGTATAAGAAACGTATTCATTTTGAAGAGCTTTAGAGTCACTTAAGGACATTCCTAAATAAAAAATCAAGGTATTTGCAGATCTTTTTTGCCTAAATATCTAAGATAATGTTTGCTATTTGGTACAATACCTTAAAAAACTATTAGAGTACAGATGCTATAAATTAAAAAGTTTGTTATGTTTTGAATTAACTTGACTCATAATTTTTGGGAACGAAAATTAGGGAATCTTCCTTGGAAAGATTGAATTGTTACTGCGGTTTTTATGCATGAATTGGCTAGGATTTTTGAGTAGCTATTGTTTTCTTGCTAAGATTTATAGCTTGAGTTTCTACATAGTAAAAAAGTCTGAGATGATTTCTCAGACTTGGTTCTTATACTAGTGTTATTTCAGAATAATTTGAGCAACAATTGGGCTAATAATAACATATACGATTCCTGTTACGCCAATCGCGAGACCAGCCATTGCGCCTTCTACATGACCATATTTTAAGGCTGTCCCTGTTCCGATAGCGTGTCCTGTACCACCAAGACTTAATCCAATCGCTACTGGATCATCAATTTTTAAAAGTTTTAGAAAAACTGGACCAAGAACGCTAGTTAAAATTCCAGTGATGACAACAACGACAAGGGTAACTGTTGTAATTCCGCCCATTTTGTCGGTAATTCCAACTGCCATAGCAGTTGTTACAGATTTGGGAAATAAAGAAATAGCTAAGAGGTATTTAATTCCAAAAGTTTTAGCGATAAGTGCTGTAAATGTAGTGTTAACAATACAAGCGATTAAAATACCTGACAGAATGCTTCTGATGTGATGTTTCATTAGGTGAAATGAGCGATAAAGCGGTATTCCAAGTGCGACAGTCGAAGGAACGATAAGCGTATTTAGGTAGCTTCCTCCAACGTAATAGTCGGCATACGAAATGTTACTTATTTTTAGAAAGGCGATAATAAAAAAAGTAGCTAGAAGTAATGGTGTTGTAATTGGATGCGGAAAACGTCTAAAGATTAACATTCCCATTAAATAAGCAAGGATTGACACCATTATACCAAAGATTGGATTTGTGATAACCTCATTCATGACGGACTCCTTTATCAACGTAATCTCCTTCAAAACGTTTTTTGATAAATTGCACAACAAAACCGATAACGGCAACATTTAGGAAGATCGCACCTAAAATAATGATAGTAATAGGGAGCAGGTAATCCTTAATATCGTTAAATTTTTCCATAATCCCAACAGCTACAGGCAAAAAAAGAATGGTCATATTATTCAATAAAAAATTTCCGACAACGTCAATGTGTCTAAGGCGGATAATTTTAAATTCGAGCGCAAGAAAAAGTAGCACTAGCCCAATAATGCTACCAGGGACGGGTAAATGCAACAAATTTGAAATTGCCTCTCCAATAAACGAAAAGGCCAGAATAATCATAAATTGAACGTATAACTTCATTAGTAAACTCCTTCGTTATAAGTCTACTACTATGTAGGATTTTTTCAAGGTTCTTGAAACGTTTACATGAAAATTTCATGTAAATATGGTGAGTTTCATCATGTCAGTAAAAGTAATACGAAGATGATTTAGAAATAAAAATAGGGTAAATCAAATCACCCTAACCTTGAATTTAATGCAAAATCATTTTGATAAGGTCGCCACCAAAAATCCAAATATAGCTATATGAAATAATAGAAATCGGTTTTGCGAGCATGATAATTAGAATAAAACGTCGTAGAGAAATACGTGTCAGTCCAGTAATCATCACCAATACATCAGCAGGAGATATCGGTGACAACATACAAAGGATAAAAAATGTCTCAAATCCCTTTGTTTCAAGTCTTGCTTCGTATTTGTAAAAAGTTTTTTCGTTTACAAATAGCAAAATAAATTTTCTTCCGTAGATACGGACGAGCAAGAAGAGGATAATACTTCCAATGGTAATTCCAAGATAATTGTACAAAAAACCGAGCCAAGGACCGAAAATAAGGGAGCCAGCTATGGTTGTTACACCACCAGGGATAACTGGGAAAACAACTTGAAAAATTTGAACCAAAACAAAAATTAATGGTCCCCAGAATTGGTGACGTTGGACAAAATCTTTCAAGGCGTTGCTATCATTCAAAATCCCTAATTGGTAAAACCAAATCACTAAAGCTAAAGTACCAATCAAGGCTAAAATCCCTAAAAACTGGATTAGTCGCTGAAACAACACATAGCGCTTAGACATTTTCGTTTTCATAATGTTATCATATCATAAATGATGTTTTTTTGCTATTTTAAACTTTATCTGTTATAATAGTCAGAGTGGTTTTCCACTTTTATAATATCTGGGGTCGTTACGGATTCGACAGGCATTATGAGGTACATTTTGCGACTCATCGGCAGATGTAAAATTGCCAGTTAAATATAACTGCAAAAAATACAAATTCTTACGCTGTAGCTGCCTAAAAACCAGCTCGCGTGATCTCTACAGAATTGCTTGTGTTTTGCTAGAGGTTTCATTGATTAACAAGCTACGTTTGGTTATTGTCTAGCTGACCAAAAAGAGATTAATAGACTCGCTTCATCTAGGTTTGAGTTATGTATCGAGATTAAGTTAAATTAAAAAACATAACCTATGGTTGTAGACAAATGTATTGGCAGGTGTTTGGACGTGGGTTCGACTCCCACCGGCTCCATCAAAGCTTTTCATAGCTTAGTAAAGTTTTTCCAAAACGTTGATATATCAACGCTTTTTTATTTTTCTGTTTTGCCTAGTTTGTGTTTTTGAGAGTCTTGTTTTAGGTTCCTTGGTGTTGAAAAAACTATGTGATTTGAAACGGATTGTTGTACAATAGAAAAAACATCAGCTTGGCTGATGTTTCTACTGAATATTTAGCTTGTTTTTCAATAGATAGTTAGTTGCAAAGTAAAATACAATTCCCTCAATAAGACATTCAATCCCAGAATAAGTAAAAAGATTAATACTAATATCAAATGTGTCTCTTATAAGTTGACCACTAATCGTTTCAGATAAAATAATAGCAATAGCGAAGTAAGCAACAAAGCCCATGAGCGCGCGCCTATCCGTAAATAATTGTCCAACAGCAATAGAAAGATAAATCATTAAAATACCCGAAAGACTTGATAGAATGAAACGAATTAAAATAATTAACCATCCAGTCGGTGTAAAGAGAGATGCAAAGTAAGGAAGGTCCATTGAAAATATTCCGATTTTAAAAGTTTTGAAAACATAATTTCCCCCTAAGCTTTATATTTTTCACGAATATCATCGGTATTTCCTTGTAAAATAACTTTTCCTTCTTTGAGAAAAACGATTTCATCAAGGAGTGGTTCGATTTCAGCAATTAGATGTGTTGAGATAATCACTGAAGCATCTTCACGATAATTATTAATAATTGTGCGTAGGATGTATTCTCAATCTGCTGGATCAACACCACCAATTGGTTCGTCAAGAATGTATAGCTTAGCTTGGCGGCTCATGACTAGAATGAGTTGGACTTTTTCTTTATTTCCTTTAGATAAATTTTTGAGTTGCTCATCAGGATTGAGATCTAAGTCTTCTAAAAGATGCTCAGCTTTTTCACGTGAGAAATCATTATAGAAGTCCTCGAATAATGTCAAAGCATCCTTGATTTTCATATTTTCTCGCAAATAAGACGTGTCAGGTAGATATGAAACGATTTTCTTTGTTTCCACAGAAGGGCGATAACTGTCAATGACAATATCGCCAGTGGTTGGGTGAAGAAGTCCATTCATTAATCTTATGAGTGTTGTTTTACCACTACCGCGTTTGGACTGAGTAAACCAATAATTTTACCAGCAGGAAGGCTGAGTGTAACATCATCGATAGCCACATGTTTTTTGTATTTTTTGGTAACGTGATGCAGTTGGAGCAGTTGTGTCATCCTAATTTTTCTCCTTGATATAAGATTCTAATACAGAAACGATGTCATCGATTTGGAACCCCATTTTTTGCATATTGTTAACAAATGATTGGAGTTCAGCTTCGGCAACTTCGCGACGTTTTTGCATGATAAGGACGGTATCTTCTGTTACAAAACGCCCAGATGTTCGTTGAGAGTAAACCATACCTTCACGTTCTAATTCTGAAAAGGCACGTTGCATGGTGTTGGGATTAACACCAGCTTCTTCGGCAAGTTCACGGACAGTTGGGAGTTGGTCGCCGCTTTTAATTTTTTGACTGATAATCTGCATTTTGATATGCTGTGCGATTTGAACGTAAATGGGTGATTTTTCATCAAATTTCCAAGACATACGATACCCCTTTCTATTTAATTTTCAAAGAAGCCCTGTACTACATAAATGGTACAGAAATAAGTTTGAAAAGTCAAGGAAACTGTCATCTTTATTTCCTATTTTATATTAAAAACTAAATTTAATACTATTTTAGTGTATAATAGAACTAAGTATTTTAACGAAAGGAGCGTTTTTTATGTTTGCCCAGTTAGACACGAAAACTGTCTATTCTTTTATGGATAGCTTGATTGACTTAGAGGGGTATGTTAAAGCGGCTAAATCTTTAGGCTATCAAACAATTGGAATTATGGACAAGGATAATCTTTACGCAGCCTTTCATTTTATTGAAGAGGCTAAAAAACAATCCTTGCAGCCTGTTGTTGGGTTAGAGTTATCTTTTGCCGTTGAGGGGACACTATCGTTAAAACTCTACCTACTTGCACAAGATACAACTGGTTATAAAAATTTGATGAAGATTTCGAGTAAACAGATGTCTTCAGACATTCAGTTAGATGAACTCTCTGATTATTTGACTGGTGTAGCCATAGTAGTACCTTATTTCGAGGAATTAGAGACATTGTCGCTTCCTTTTGATTACTACACTGGGGTTGATGTTAATTCGCCCCAAAAAGCATATGAAAAGCCGCTTTTTCCGCTTTATACGGTTCGTTATTTTGAAACTAATGAGGTGGAAACTCTTCACATGCTACACGCTATTCGTGATAATATTAGCTTAAAAGATGCTCCGCCTGCATCTCAAGGACAAAATCTGTTAGCTTGTGATATTTTGACACAAGCGTTTAGAGAGACATTTCCGCAAGCGTTAGAAAATCAGGAAAAGCTCATATCAAACATTTATTATGAGTTTGACACAGATTTAAAATTGCCAAGATTTAATCGTCAAAAGCCAGCACAGGAAGAATTGATTGAACGAACAGAAGCGGGATTGCGAGCTAAAAATTTGTGGCTGCCAGCTTATCAAGAGCGTTTAAAAAAAGAACTATCAGTTATCCACAAAATGGGCTTTGATGATTATTTCTTAATTGTCTGGGACTTGTTACGTTTTGGTCGAAGTCGCGGTTATTATATGGGAATGGGACGTGGTTCAGCTGCGGGAAGCTTGGTTTCTTATGCCCTTGATATTACAGGAATTGACCCAGTCAAAAATAACCTACTTTTTGAACGTTTCTTGAATGAAGAACGTTACAGCATGCCAGATATTGATATTGACCTACCAGATGTGTATCGTAGCGAGTTTCTTCATTATGTGCGTAATCGTTACGGGAGTTTGCATTCAGCGCAGATTGTGACGTTTTCAACCTTTGGAGCAAAACAAGCCATTCGTGATGTTTTTAAACGGTTTGGGGCTCCTGAGCATGAATTGACAAATATCACGAAAAAAATCAGTTTCAGAGATACTTTAACGTCGGTTTACGAGAAAAATCTTTCTTTCCGTCAGATTATTAATTCTAAAATTGAATATCAAAAAGCATTTGCGATTGCAAAACGTATTGAAGGCAATCCACGTCAGACCTCTATCCACGCGGCAGGGGTTGTTATGAGCGACGATAATTTAACAGAACATATTCCGTTAAAAGCTGGCGAAGACATGATGATTACGCAGTATGATGCTCAAGCAGTTGAGGCAAATGGTCTTTTGAAAATGGACTTTCTTGGCTTACGTAATTTGACATTTGTTCAACGTATGCAAGAAAAAGTTGCTAAAGATTATGGGGTCACTATTGATATTAAATCAATAGATTTAGAGGATAAAAAGACGTTAGAATTATTTGCGGCTGGCAAGACCAAGGGAATTTTCCAGTTTGAACAAGCTGGAGCAATTAATCTTTTGAAACGTATTCAACCACGTCAATTTGAAGATATTGTTGCAACGACTAGTTTAAACCGACCAGGTGCTAGTGATTACACTGAAAACTTTATCAAACGTCGTTTTGGACAAGAAGAAGTGGATTTGATTGACCCATTGGTAGCACCGATTTTAGAGTCAACTTATGGCATCATGCTTTACCAAGAACAGGTTATGCAAATCGCTCAAATTTATGCTGGCTTCACTCTCGGAAAAGCGGATTTGTTACGTCGTGCCATGTCTAAGAAAAAGGCTGATGATATGCAAAAAATGGAAAGTGATTTCTTAGAAGGAGCGCAACGATTAGGACGTCCACTTGAAACGGCAAAGGATTTATTTAGCCGTATGGCAAAATTTGCTGGGTATGGTTTTAATAGAAGCCACGCTTTTGCTTATTCAGCTTTGGCTTTCCAACTGGCTTATTTTAAAGCGCATTATCCTGCTGTTTTTTACGACGTTATGTTGAATTATTCTAGCGCTGATTATATTACAGACGCTCTAGATTCACAATTTAAAGTTAAGAAAATCGATATCAATACTGTTCCTTACAGCGATAAAATTTCAGATGGGCAGATTTACCTTGGCTTAAAAAATCTAAGTGGTGTTCCACGCGATTTATGCTACTGGATTATTGAAAATCGTCCATTTAGCAGTGTCGAGGATTTCTTAACACGATTGCCAGAGAATTATCAAAAGAGAGAGCTGGTTACACCTCTTGTGGAAGTTGGTGCTTTTGACCAATTTGATAAAAATCGTCGAAAAATCATTGAAAACCTTGATCCCCTCTTTATCTTTGTCAATGAGCTAGGGAGTCTATTTGCGGATACATCTTATAGTTGGATTGAGACAGAAGATTATCCAAATGCCGAAAAATACCGCTTAGAGCAGAGTTTGTTAGGCGTAGGAATTAGCCCACATCCGCTTTTAGAAATCGCAAGGCAATCCACAAAAGATTTTACAGCGCTAGCAGATTTGCAAGAAAATACCGAAGCAACTATTTTGGTAGAACTTAATCAGATTCGTGTCATCAGGACAAAAACAAAAGGTGAGCAAATGGCATTTTTGAGTGTTACAGATGCTCAGAAAAAATTCGATGTTACCTTGTTCCCAGAAACCTTTGCGCGTTTCAAAGATGAGCTTCAAGAAGGAAGATTTTATTACCTTACTGGAAAAATTCAGAATCGAAACAACCGCTTGCAGATGATTTTAAATCATATTCAAGAAGCAAGTAGTGAACGATTATGGCTCTTACTTCCAAATCATCTCCACGATAATGAAATTTCTGAGATATTATCACAATATCCAGGAAACATTCCAGTGATTTTACACTATCAAGATAGTAAGCAAATATTGCAAAGTCAGAGACATTTGGTTAAAAAGGACGAAGAGCTTTTACAAGCTTTAACTCCATATACAGTGAAAGCGATTTATCAATAAAAATTTAGTAAAAATAAAATAAAGTAAAGCTTTTTACAAAGTAATGTGCTATAATAAGAGTGTTAGATTAATAAAAGGAGTATTAGCAAAATGAAACGTATTGCTGTTTTGACTAGTGGCGGCGACGCTCCTGGTATGAATGCTGCTGTTCGTGCGGTTGTTCGTAAAGCAATTAAAGAAGGAATGGAAGTCTTCGGAATCAACCGCGGTTATGCTGGTATGGTCGATGGCGACATTTTCCCATTGGATGCTCAAAGTGTTTCAAACATTTTGTCACGTGGAGGTACTTTCCTTCAATCAGCTCGTTACCCTGAGTTTGCAACTCTTGAAGGACAACTTGCTGGTATCGAACAACTTAAAAAACACGGTATCGAAGGTGTCGTTGTTATCGGTGGTGACGGTTCTTATCACGGTGCTATGCGCTTGACTGAACATGGTTTCCCAGCTGTCGGTATTCCAGGTACAATTGATAACGATATCGCTGGTACAGATTATACTATTGGGTTTGATACAGCTGTTAACACAGCTATGGAAGCTCTTGATAAAATCCGTGATACATCATTCAGTCACAAACGTACTTTCGTTGTCGAAGTAATGGGACGTAACGCTGGTGATATCGCTCTTTGGTCTGGTATTGCTGCAGGTGCTGACCAAATCATCATTCCTGAAGAAGAATACGACATCAAAGACGTTGTTGCAAAAGTTAAAGATGGTTATGAAAACAAAGGTAAAGAACGTCACCTTATCGTTCTTGCTGAAGGTGTTATGCATGCCGAAAAATTTGCTGAATTGATGAAAGAAGCTGGAGATACTAGCGATCTTCGTGCTACAAACCTTGGTCACATCCTTCGTGGTGGTGCTCCATCACCTCGTGATCGTGTTCTTGCTTCTTGGATGGGTGCACACGCCGTTGAACTTCTTCTTGAAGGACGTGGTGGACTTGCTATTGGTATCCACAACGAAGAATTGGTAGAAAGCCCAATCCTTGGAACAAAAGAAGAAGGTGCATTGTTCTCATTGGCAGAAGATGGAAGCATTATTGTTAACATGCCTCACAAAGCACGCCTTGACTTTGCTAAATTAAACCGTGACATTGCTCACTTATAGTATTGTATTTATAGATTAAAAATTATTATTGTTATTGAAAGTCGTTAAATCGACGAAAAATAAAGGGAGTTTCATATTATCATGAATAAACGCGTAAAAATCGTTGCAACACTTGGTCCTGCGGTAGAACTCCGCGGTGGTAAAAAATTCGGTGAAGATGGATATTGGGGCGAAAGGCTTGATGTTGAAGCATCAGCTCAAAAAATCGCTGAATTGATTAAAGAAGGTGCAAACGTCTTCCGTTTCAACTTCTCACACGGTGACCACGCAGAACAAGGTGAACGTATGGCAACTGTACGTCGTGCAGAAGAAATTGCTGGTCAAAAAGTTGGTTTCCTTCTTGACACTAAAGGTCCAGAAATCCGTACTGAACTTTTTGAAGGTGACACTAAAGAATATTCATACAAAACTGGTGAAAAAATCCGTGTTGCTACTAAACAAGGAATCAAATCAACTCGTGAAGTTATCGCATTGAACGTTGCTGGCGCTATTGACATCTACGATGATGTTGAAGTTGGTAAACAAGTTCTTGTTGATGATGGCAAACTTGGTCTTCGTGTTATTGCTAAAGATGATGTAACTCGTGAATTCGAAGTTGAAGTTGAAAACGATGGTATCATCGCTAAACAAAAAGGTGTAAACATCCCTTACACTAAAATCCCATTCCCAGCTCTTGCTGATCGTGACAACGCTGATATCCGTTTCGGTCTTGAACAAGGTCTTAACTTTATCGCTATCTCATTCGTACGTACTGCAAAAGACGTTAACGAAGTTCGTGCTATCTGTGAAGAAACTGGTAACGGACACGTTCGTTTGTTTGCTAAAATCGAAAACCAACAAGGTATTGACAACATTGATGAAATCATCGAAGCCGCTGACGGTATCATGATTGCTCGTGGTGATATGGGTATTGAAGTACCATTCGAAATGGTTCCAGTTTACCAAAAAATGATTATCACTAAAGTTAATGCAGCTGGTAAAGCAGTTATCACAGCAACTAACATGCTTGAATCAATGACTGACAAACCACGTGCTACTCGTTCTGAAGTATCTGACGTATTCAACGCTGTTATCGATGGCACTGATGCAACTATGCTTTCAGGTGAATCTGCAAATGGTAAATACCCAATTGAAGCTGTTCGTGCAATGGCTACAATCGATAAAAATGCTCAAACTCTTCTTAACGAATACGGACGTCTTGATTCAACATCATTCGCTCGTACTTCTAAAACAGAAGTTGTGGCTTCAGCAGTTAAAGATGCAACAAGCTCAATGGATATTAAACTTGTCGTAGCTCTTACTGAATCTGGTAACACTGCTCGTCTTATCTCTAAATACCGTCCAGATGCTGACATCTTGGCTGTAACATTTGACGAAAAAACTCAAAAATCACTTATGATTAACTGGGGTGTTATTCCAGTTGTAACTGAAAAACCTGCATCAACTGATGACATGTTTGAAGTTGCTGAAAAAGCTGCCCTTGAATCAGGATTAGTTCAATCAGGTGATAACATTGTTATCGTCGCTGGTGTTCCAGTTGGTTCAGGTGGTACAAACACAATGCGTATCCGCACTGTAAAATAATTTAATAATGAAAAACCCTATCATATCAAGCTTTATAGCCTGTGTGATAGGGCTTTTTTTATGTTGTGGGGTATTTTTGGGGCATACTACAGACATAATTCATCTATTACATCAACAACTTTGTCTTTCATTTTGTTTGTGGGGCGCAAAATCTTTCTTTGTATTGAAGTCTATTTGATTTTGAAAGTAAGTATCCATATCTTTCCAATCTAATCTGAAAATTTCTCTTTTTTCTAAATTATTTCACTTACTCTATATAGGCTGTTATGTTTACGTGTTAGCGGTTTTTTCTTGATTTTGGGATTAAATGACCTACTTTTTTTATACAATGAAAAATGATATAATAGAACAAAGAATAGGAGAAATTATGGTAAAGCGCGATTTTATTCGAAATATTATTATAGCTTTGATAGCTATTTTGGCGATATTCTTGCTGAGGATTTTTGCTTTTTCAACATTTAAAGTCCATGAGGATGCGGCTAATTCGTATTTGTCGAATGGGGATGTTGTAGTTGTCAATCGTAATCGGACTCCTCAATACAAAGATTTTATTGTTTATGAAGTTGATGGTACTTTTTATATTAGTCGTGTTATTGCGACTGCTGGTGAAAGTGCGACAGTTATGGACGATATCCTGTATATTGACAACGAAGTTCAAGAAGAGCCATACATTAGCCAAATTAAGTCTGAATATCTATCGACATTGGATAATCAACAAGCCTTTACATCTGATTTTTCCGTTAATACTATCACGAATAATAAATATAGCGAAGTGCCTAAGGGAAATTATCTGGTATTAAACGATGACCGTCAGAATACAAATGATAGTCGTACGTTTGGTCTGATTAAAGAAAGTCAGATACGCGGTGTCGTTACGTTTAAACTATTACCACTGAGTAAATTTGGTTTCATCACAACAGATTAGCAGTAGCTGCTCTGTTTTTTATGAGATATACCAATCGATAATTGGTATATATAAAACTATACCAATTTAATTATTGACAATATAAAATTAAAGTTATATACTGATATTGTTGGGTTTCAGGGAGTCTTTATTAGACTATACCAATTTAAAAAATAAGAAAGAATTAGCAAGTAAAGTCTTGTTAAAGGTGAGAATTATGTGTGGTATTGTTGGTGTTGTAGGAAATAAAAATGCAACAGACATTTTGATGCAAGGTCTTGAAAAGCTCGAATATCGTGGTTATGATTCTGCTGGAATTTACGTGACTAATGGTACAGATCAAGGACGTTTGATTAAATCTGTTGGACGCATTTCAGATCTTCGTGCTAAAATTGGCATTGATGTGGCAGGATATACAGGTATTGGTCACACACGTTGGGCAACTCATGGTCAAGCAACAGAGACAAATGCTCACCCACATACATCAGAAACAGGACGTTTTGTCTTGGTTCACAATGGTGTCATTGAAAACTATTTGCAAATTAAAGAAATATATCTTTCAGAACATCATTTGAAAGGTGAAACAGATACAGAAATTGTTGTTCATTTAGTTGGACAATTCGTTTCAGAAGGTTTATCAGTTCTTGAAGCTTTCAAGAAAGCTTTGACTATCATCGAAGGTTCATACGCTTTTGCTCTTGTTGATTCAGAAGATGCAGATACGATTTATGTTGCTAAAAATAAATCCCCGCTTTTGATTGGTTTAGGTGATGGTTACAACATGGTATGTTCGGATGCGATGGCAATGATTCGTGAAACAAGTGAATTTATGGAAATCCATGATAAAGAATTGGTTGTCTTGACTAAAGATTCTGCGACAGTTACTGATTACGAAGGTAATGAAATTGAACGCGAATCATACACAGCTGAGCTTGATTTGTCAGATATTGGTAAAGGAACTTACCCTTACTATATGTTGAAAGAAATCGACGAACAACCAACTGTTATGCGTAAATTGATTAATAATTACTCAGATAGCGAAGGAAATATGGTTGTTGATCCTGATATTGTTAAGACAGTACAAGAGGCTGATCGTATTTATATCTTGGCAGCAGGAACTTCTTATAATGCTGGTTTTGCATCAAAAGCAATGCTTGAAAAATTGACAGATACGCCAGTTGAGCTTGGAATTGCTTCAGAATGGGGCTACAATATGCCGCTTTTGAGCAAGAAACCAATGTTTATCTTGCTTAGCCAATCAGGTGAAACGGCTGACAGTCGTCAAGTTTTGGTAAAAGCAAATCAAATGGGTATTCCAAGTTTGACAGTTACTAATGTTCCTAGCTCAACGTTATCACGTGAAGCAACTTATACAATGCTTTTACACGCTGGTCCTGAAATTGCCGTTGCATCAACTAAAGCTTACACAGCACAAATTGCTGCTTTAGCCTTTTTGGCTAAGGCTGTCGGTGAAGCAAACGGCAAAAAAGAAGCGCTTGAGTTTGACTTGGTACATGAACTATCTATCGTTGCACAATCTATCGAAGCAACGTTGTCAGAAAAAGATATGATTGCTGAAAAAGTGGAAGCACTGCTTAAAACAACTCGCAATGCTTTCTACATTGGTCGTCGCAATGATTACTATGTTGCGATGGAAGCAAGTTTGAAATTAAAAGAAATTTCTTACATTCAATGTGAAGGATTTGCTGCAGGAGAATTAAAACACGGTACAATTTCATTGATTGAAGATGGCACACCAGTTCTTGCTTTGATTTCATCAAGCGAAGCGATTGCTAGTCACACACGTGGTAATATTCAAGAGGTTTCTGCGCGTGGTGCAAATGTATTGACAGTCGTTGAAGAAGAATTGGCTAAACCAGGAGATGATATTGTTGTTAACCAAGTTCATCCATATTTAACAAGCATTTCAATGGTAATTCCAACACAACTCATTGCTTACTTTGCTTCTCTACAACGTGGTCTTGACGTTGATAAACCACGTAACTTGGCAAAAGCGGTTACTGTTGAATAATCTCTTGTCAAATAGTGATTTCTAGGGTAAAATGGGTAATGTAACTTTTTGAAGTCGGAAATAAAAGTTATAGCTATTTTTGATAAGGAGACATTCTATATAAAAAGTCAAGAGAAAATTCTAAACAATAAAAAACACCCTCACTGCGATAAACTTGAATG
>CAKPVT010000005.1 GCA_934196125.1 uncultured Streptococcus sp.
TCTTCGTAACTCAATTTCATACAAAAACACCCCAAAAGTTAGATTTTTTCTGTCCAACTTTTGGGGTGCAGTTCACTTTTTAGTCTTGTTTTAATACCCTATATCGCCTTATTAGCTAATGCTTTTTAGCTAGTAGGGCGATTTTTTTGTAAAAATTTTTAAGAAAATAGTTGACTTACGCAAACGATTTCGTTATAAATTGCAGTGTGAAGATAGTTGATAAATGAGAAAACGTATGAAAAAACGTGCAAGTGGGGTATTGATGCATATCACATCGCTACCTGGAAAGCAAGGGGGTGGGAACATTCGGACAAGGAGCCTATGACTTTGTTGATTTCTTAGTTGAAACTGACCAAACATACTGGCAAATTTTACCACTAACAACGACAAGTTATGGTGATTCTCCTTATCAATCGTTCTCAGCTACTGCGGGGAATACGTATCTGATTGACCTTGAACTCCTTAGTGAACAAGGTTACCTTGATAAAAAAGATTTTGAAACCGTTAATTTTGGTGATGATTTAGAGTCTGTTGATTACGCTCGTATTTTTGAGTTGCGCCGTCCTATTTTGGAAAAAGCCGTCAAAACCTTCTTGAGCCAAAAGGAAAATGTTGAAGCCTTAGCTGAATTTGAAAAAGATACTAGCTGGCTCCAAGATTTTGCAGATTTCATGGCAATTAAAGAATTTTTTGATAACAAAGCTCTACAAGAATGGGATGATAAAGCGGTTGTTAGACGAGAAGAAAAAGCTCTTGAAACTTACCGTGCTAAATTAAAAGACGCTATTCTTTACCATAAAGTCACTCAATATTTCTTCTATCAACAATGGGCTAAGCTCAAAGCTTATGCTAATGAAAATGGGATTGAAATTATTGGTGATATGCCAATTTACGTTTCAGCTGATAGTGTTGAAGTGTGGACAATGCCTGATCTGTTCAAAGTAGATAGTGATAAAAATCCACTTTGCATTGCTGGTGTTCCTGCGGATGAATTCAGCGATGATGGTCAGCTTTGGGGAAATCCAATTTATGATTGGAAAAACCATGCTAAGACGAATTATGCTTGGTGGGTTTACCGTATTCAAGAAGGCTTCAAATTGTATGACCTTCTTCGTATTGACCATTTCAAAGGCTTCTCAGATTATTGGGAAATCCGTGGGGATTACAAGACAGCGAATGATGGTAGTTGGCAACCTGGTCCAAGACGTGCTTTGTTTGATGTTGTACGTGACGAACTTGGCGAACTTCCTATTATTGCAGAAAACCTCGGTTATATTGATGCCAAAGCCGAGCAATTGTTAACTGACACTGCTTTCCCAGGTATGAAGATTCTTGAATTTGGTTTCTACTATACAGAAGGTAAGAGTATCGATGCTCCGCATAACTGCAATAAAAATAGCGTTGCTTACAATGGCACACATGATAATAAAGTTATCAACGGTTGGTATGACAACTTGACTGACGAGCAAAAAGCGTTTGTGAATGCTTACACTCACCGTAGTGACGATGAACCGATTGCACAAGCTATGCTTCGGACATTGTTTGCGACGGCTAGTGATGTTGCGATTGCGACAATGCAAGATCTACTTGATAAACCAGCTGATAGCCGCATGAATATTCCAAATACTGTTGGTGGCAACTGGCAATGACGTATGTTAAAAGAAGATTTGACAGATGAACGCAAAGCTTTCTTGAAAGACATCACAGCACTTTATTGCCGCAAAAATACATTAAAATAAAAAAGAAAAAGAGATATTATAATGACAACTAAATTTACAGATTACGTAACTTCGAAAGGCCAAAAACTTGCCGAATTGAGCAATTGAAGATATCTATGTAGCACTTTTGCACTACGTTAAAGAATTAGCTGCTGAAAAAAACAAAAATACAGCTAAACGCAAAGTTTACTACATTTCTGCTGAATTTCTTATTGGTAAACTTTTGTCAAACAACTTGATTAACCTTGGTATCTATAAAGATGTTAAAGCTGAACTAGCTACAGCAGGTAAATCAATCGCAGAAGTAGAAGATGTTGAACTTGAACCATCTCTTGGTAACGGTGGACTTGGTCGTTTGGCATCATGTTTCATCGATTCAATGTCAACACTTGGTATCAACGGTGAAGGTGTTGGTCTTAACTATCACTGCGGACTTTTCAAACAAGTTTTCGTTGATAACCAACAAGAAGCGGAAGCTAACTACTGGATTGAAAAAGATTCATGGCTTGTTCCAACTGATATCAGTTATGATGTGCCATTTAAAGATTTCACACTTAAATCTCGTCTTGACCGTATCGATGTTTTGGGTTATAAACGTGACACTAAAAACTATTTGAACTTGTTTGATATTGACGGTCTTGATTATGGTTTGATTCATGACGGTATTTCATTTGATAAGACGGAAATCAAGAAAAACTTGACACTCTTCCTTTACCCAGATGATTCAGATAAAAACGGTGAATTGCTTCGTATTTACCAACAATATTTCAAGGTTTCAAATGCGGCACAGTTATTGATTGATGAAGCTATCGAACGTGGGTCAAACTTGCATGACTTGGCTGATTATGCTTATGTGCAAATCAATGATACTCACCCATCAATGGTCATTCCAGAACTTATCCGTCTTTTGACTGAAAAACATGACATTGACTTTGACGAAGCTGTTTCAATCGTGAAAAATATGGTTGGTTACACTAACCACACTATCTTGGCAGAAGCACTTGAAAAATGGCCTCTTGACTACCTTAACGAAGTTGTTCCTCATTTGGTAACAATCATTGAAAAATTGAATACATTGATTGCTAGCGAATACTCTGACTCAGCTGTTCAGATCATTGACGAAGCTGACCGTGTTCACATGGCACATATGGATATTCATTTCTCAACATCTGTCAATGGGGTAGCTGCGCTTCACACTGAAATCCTTAAAAACAGTGAGTTGAAACCGTTCTATGATATTTATCCTGAAAAATTTAACAACAAAACAAACGGTATCACATTCCGTCGCTGGCTTGAATTTGCTAACCAAGATTTGGCTGACTATATCAAAGAACTTATCGGCGATGACTACTTGACTGATGCGACTAAGCTTGAAAAATTACTTGCTTTTGCTGATGATGAAGCTGTTCATGCTAAATTGGCTGAAATCAAGCACAATAATAAACTTGCTCTTAAACGTTACCTCAAAGAAAATAAAGGTATTGAACTTGACGAAAACTCAATTATTGATACACAAATCAAACGTTTCCACGAGTACAAACGTCAACAAATGAATGCTCTTTATGTCATTCATAAATACCTTGAAATCAAACGTGGTAACTTGCCAGAACGTAAGATTACTGTTATCTTTGGTGGTAAAGCAGCACCTGCTTACGTCATTGCCCAAGATATCACTCACTTGCTTCTTTGCTTGTCAGAAGTGATTAACAATGACCCAGAAGTTAACCAATATCTAAATGTTCACTTGGTTGAAAACTATAACGTTACCGTTGCTGAACACTTAATTCCTGCGACAGATATTTCTGAACAAATCTCTCTTGCATCAAAAGAAGCTTCAGGTACTGGTAACATGAAATTCATGCTCAACGGTGCACTGACTCTTGGTACAATGGACAGTGCCAATGTTGAAATTGCTGAATTAGCAGAAATGGATAATATTTATACATTTGGTAAAGATTCTGATACTATCATTGACCTTTATGCAACGGAAGGTTATGTATCAACTGATTACTATGAAAATGCCCCAATTATCAAAGAAGCTGTTGACTTCATCGTTAGTGATGAATTAGTGAAACATGCTAACGCAGAACGTCTTGAGCGTCTTTACAATGAATTGATTAACAAAGACTGGTTCATGACTTTGATTGACCTTAAAGAATACATTGCTGTTAAAGAACAAATGCTTGCTGATTACGAAGACCAAAAAGTTTGGATGACAAAAGTCGTTAAAAATATTGCCAAAGCTGGTTTCTTCTCATCAGACCGTACAATTGAACAATACAACGACGAAATCTGGCACAGCAACTAAGACAATAACGCGCAATGTGAAAATACAAAAGGCTGAGAAATCAGCCTTTTTGCTATTTTATACAGAAATAATGTAAAAATATTGAATTTTTATAAAAATATAGGTTAACGAATGCATAAAAATTAAATAAAATGTATTTATATCAAAAAGAAAAGAGAAAATGATTATGAAGATAAGTAAATTATTTAGTGGTTTAGCAGTAGTGGCGGCTTCGCTTTTCCTATTGTCAGCTTGTGGTTCTAGCAGTTCAGAAGATACATCAGTATCAGATATCAAAGACAAAGGAACACTTGTTGTTGCGTTGAACCCAGAGTTCGCACCGTTTGAATTTACAACACTAATTGATGGCAAAGATACTCTTGTTGGTGCCGATATTGAATTGGGAAATGCTATCGCTGATGCTCTTGGTGTTGATACAGATTTTTCGGTAATGTCATTTAACAATGTATTGGCTTCGGTTACTTCTGGAAAAGCAGTTGGTGCGCAAAAAGGTTCAATTCAAGAAAACATTGCGAAAGACCAATTGCCAGATTTGAACCTTGTTTCCTTAACATCAAACGGCGAAATGATTAATGAATTGAAAAATAATCAGCTTCAAGCAGTTGTTTTGGAGAAAGCTATTGCCGAAGGCTATGTTTCACAAAATGACGATTTGATGATTGCAG
Organism: uncultured Streptococcus sp.; assembly: GCA_934196125.1. Taxonomy (GTDB): domain Bacteria; phylum Bacillota; class Bacilli; order Lactobacillales; family Streptococcaceae; genus Streptococcus. The sequence goes on from CAKPVT010000005.1 coordinate 4,692, forward strand.
ATATGACCTTAGAATCAAGTGATACAGATGCTTACGCTGTCGCATTTGCGAAAGGAACAGATCAAGACTTAATCGATACCGTCAATGACGTTATCAAAAAAGCCAAAGATTCTGGTGATTTTGATGCTTGGCTTGAAAAAGCAGCGACTTACACACAAAGTAGTTCAAGTTCAGATGAATAATGTCGAGACTGAGAGCTTTTCACTCTCAGTTTTTATGTCATCATGGTAAAATGATGATAGTAATAGAAAGTCCGTGAGGTTTGAGATGAAATTACCGCGTTTTGGCGTTGAAGAATGGCTTAATGTTCATGAAAAGGAAGCAATCTATGATATTGCAGGCGTTTCAATTGATGCGCTGACTTTGCAAGAATTATTTAACTTGGCTGGTGTTTCGCAAGAAGAGTTTTACCAAGAATTACTAACTAAAAAGTTAAATTATGGTTGGATTGAAGGCTCACCTGAATTTAAAAAGGCAGTTAGTAATCTATATCATTCGGTAACAGAAAGTCAGATTCTTCAGACCAATGGAGCAACGGGAGCGAATATGTTGGTTTTATATGGATTGATTGAACTAAAAGACCATGTGATTTCTATCTATCCGACTTACCAGCAGTTGTATGATATTCCAAAATCATTGGGAGCTGAAGTTGACCTTTGGCAAGTCAAAGAGGAAAATAATTGGTTGCCTGATTTAGATGAGTTGCGTCAGCTAATTCGCCCAAATACCAAAATGATTTGCATTAATAATGCCAACAATCCAACGGGAGCTGTTATGGACGATGAGTATTTGCAAGAGTTAGTTGCGATTGCGAAATCGTGTGGGGCTTATGTTTTGGCAGATGAGGTTTATCGTCCGTTTACGACTAAAAAAGTTTCTTCTATTATAGATTTGTACGATAAGGGAATCTCGGTTAATAGTCTCTCAAAAACATTTTCACTACCTGGTATTCGTGTCGGCTGGGTAGTAGCTTGTGATGAGATAACTGATATTTTACGAGATTATCGGGATTACACCATGATTTGTGCGGGCGTCTTTGATGATATGATAGCCAGTTTAGCACTTGAGCATAAAGAAGCTATTTTGGCACGAAATCATCATATTATCAGAGAAAATTTGGCAATTCTTGATCAATGGATTGCCTCAGAACCTAAAGCGTCTTACATTCGTCCTGCAGAAGTACCGACATCTTTTGTTAAACTTGACGTTAATGTTCCAATCGAAACATTTTGCTTAACGTTATTGCAAAAATATGGTGTTTTATTGGTTCCAGGAAATCGTTTTGATAGAGAAGGTTATGTTCGTTTAGGCTATTCTTGCCAGCAAGAAACACTAAAACAAGGCTTGCAGTTATTATCGGCATGTTTGAAAGAATTTTAAGGAAATCTTGTAAAATACAACCGACTGACAAATTGAATTTTTATTCAAAAACTTGTTGACGTACTGCAAAAAAATAGCTAAAATAGAGATAAGTTTAAGAGAAAAGAGAATAAATATGAAAATCAAAAAAATATTTTTAGGGGTTCTTGCGCTTATTTCTGTGCTGACTTTAGCTGCTTGTGGCTCGTCATCAAATGAAAATTTACAAGAAAAAATTGTCAAAAAAGGGAAATTAGTTGTGGCTATCAGTCCAGACTACGCCCCGTTTGAGTTCAAGGCTTTGGTTGATGGCAAAGATACCATTGTTGGTGCTGATGTGGAATTGGCGCAAGCTATTGCTGATGAACTTGGTGTCGAATTAGAACTATCATCAATGAGTTTTGACAATGTTCTTTCAAGTCTTCAAACAGGAAAAGCTGACATGGCAATCTCTGGTTTGTCTTATACTGAAGAACGTGCCAAAGTGTATGACTTTTCAGATGCCTATTATGAGACTGAAAATGCTATCTTAGTTAAAGCAAGTGATGTTGATACCTACACATCAGTTGATAGTTTGTCAGGCTTAAAAGTGGCAGTTCAAAAAGGAACGATTGAAGAAAATTTGGCAAAAAAACAACTATTAGATTCTAACATTGTTTCGTTAACAGCTATGGGTGAAGCTATTAATGAATTAAAATCTGGTCAAGTTCAAGCTGTCGATTTGGAAAAACCAGTCGCAGAAGGTTACCTTTCGCAAAATTCTGACTTAGCTCTAGCAAGCTTTGCTCTTGAAACAGGCGAAGGTGATGCCAAAGCAGTAGCTATGCCAAAAGATAGCGGTGAATTGGTAAAAACGGTTAACAAAGTCATCAAAAAATTAGCCAAAGAAGATAAATACAAACAATTCATTTCAGACGCAGCACAACTTACAGGCGATGCGGTTGATGAAGATGAATAAAATAAAAGAGGCTGGGACAAAATGATATACTCCCCTTATAGTTTCTAGTGAATTTTTGTTTTTTCACTGTCTACTATATGGGGAGTATATCATGTAAGGATTGACTTTTTTTGATAAATTAGGTATCCTAATAGAGAACGTGTAAATGTTACAATATCTTGAGGAGGTGAAACACATGTCAAAAACAGTAGTACGTAAAAACGAATCACTTGACGATGCACTTCGTCGTTTCAAACGTTCTGTGACTAAAGCTGGGACTCTTCAAGAATCACGCAAGCGTGAATTCTACGAAAAACCTTCTGTAAAACGTAAACGCAAATCAGAAGCAGCTCGCAAACGTAAAAAATTCTAATTAAATTTAGATACAAGAAAAGAGGCGCCAAGCGTCTCTTTTTATGCTCTAGATTGAAAAATTATTTTTCTTTCAACAAATCGCGGATTTCTGTAAGAAGTTCTTCTTGTGTAGGTGCTTCTTCTTTTTCCGCTTCATCTTGTTTTTTACCAAAAGCAGAAGCAACGTTAGCAGCTTTAACGATGAAGAAGAGGGTTGTACCAACAATTAGAAAATTAATAACAGCGCTTAAGAAACTACCATAGGCAACACCATGCCAAGAAAGTTCTGCAATTTTTTCCACACCAGCTGCTTTCAAAGCAGGGGTAAGGAAAAGTGGAGTGATAACATCTTCAACAAGAGATGTTACAATAGCGTTGAAAGCTGCACCAATAACAACAGCGACAGCAAGGTCAAGGACATTTGCCTTGAACAAAAACTCTTTGAGTTCTTTAATCATAGAAAAACCTCCTAATTAAACGTTAACAGTATCATTATACCCAAAAAAACATACAAAAGGCAGCTATCTGCCTAAAAATGTGAATAAATCTAGTATTTATTTAGAGAAATATTCAAAAAATGCCATTCTTATTCATTAAACGTTAATACTGAGCTTTTCAAAAAATACTTTTTATATTGAAAATGATTCTATTGAGATTGAAAACGTCAAGAAACTAAAGCGAAAAAGGGAGGATTCAATTTCCTAAAAATCATTGCAACTATTCGGAGTTTTAGATTTACAAATGTTGCTCAGAATGTTATAATGAAATACAAAACTAAAATGGGCTTAGTGTGTGGAGGTGATCTTTTGGCAATTGACAAAGAATTAATTTCCGAGATAAAAAATAGCGTTAATATTGTTGATGTTATCGGCGAGGTGGTTAGTCTTACACGTGCTGGTCGCAACTATATTGGGCTTTGTCCATTTCACAAGGAAAAAACGCCGTCTTTTAATGTCATAGAAGACAAGCAATTTTTTCATTGTTTTGGTTGCGGAAAATCTGGCGATGTTTATAAGTTTTTAGAAGAGTATCGTCAGGTTAGCTTTTTAGAGAGTGTTCATCTGGTAGCTGAGCGCGCTGGAATCCCTTTGCAAGTTGATGTTCAACAGACACAAACAAAGCCACAAAATCCTAATCAGATATTGATTGATATTCATAAAGATGCGGCTAAGTTTTACAATGCTGTTTTAAAGACGACAAAAGAAGGGCAAGAAGCGAAGAACTATCTAGTACAACGTGGTTTGACAGATGAGCTGATTGATTATTTTAATATTGGATTGTCACCAAACGAACCTGATTTTTTATACCAATCTCTAGCAAAACGCTATGCTGAGAATGCTTTAATGGCTTCAGGTCTTTTTAATTTGTCCGAAAGAACGAATCGTGTCTATGATGCTTTTCAAAATCGGATTATGTTTCCATTGACCGATGACAGTGGTCGGGTTGTTGCATTTTCAGGACGGATTTGGAACAAAGAGGACCTTGAAAATAAGCAAGCAAAGTATAAGAATACTCGTTCCACAGCGCTGTTCAATAAATCGTATGAACTTTATCATTTAGATAAAGCTCGTCCAGTAATATCGAAAAAACATGAAGTCTATTTGATGGAAGGTTTTATGGACGTTATTGCTGCCTACCGTGCTGGTATTGAAAATGCTGTCGCTTCTATGGGAACGGCATTGACTCCAGACCATGTTAGACATCTGAAACGTTACGCCAAAAAAGTGATTTTGACTTATGATGGTGATAACGCTGGTCAAAATGCGATTGCCAAGTCTTTGGAGCTTCTAAAAGACTTTAACGTTGAGATTGTGTGTGTTCCTGAGCAAATGGACCCTGATGAATTTATCCAAAAAAATTCGCCACAAGATTTGGCAAATTTGCTTGAGAATAACAGGATAAGTAGTACAGAATTTTTTATTCATTACTTAAAACCTGAAAATAGCGATAATCTCCAAGCTGAGATTGCTTATGTCGAGCAAATTTCAAAAATTATTGCGCAATCGCCGTCAATTACAGCACAAAATTCGTATATTAATATGGTGGCTGACTTATTGCCTGACTTTGATTACTATCAAGTTGAGCAATCGGTAAATAGTGAACGTCTGCAAAACCGCTCAAATCTGCAATCAGAAGCAGTTAAACAACGAGTGACCGTTGTGGAATTACCTATTTCCAAGAATATATCTGCAATTATCAAAGCAGAAAGTCAGTTAATGCACCGACTTTTGACACATGATTATCTCCTCAATGAATTTAGAAATCGTGGCGAATTTACCTTTGATACCCAAGAGCTGCAAACTTTGTATGATTTATTAGTGCAGCAAGGTGAGGTGAATTCCTATGATTTAGAGCAATTTGATGACCGAACACGCCAGATGTATTATCGCGTTTTGGAGGAAAATTTACCAGATGAAATTGCGAATAATGAAATAGAGGAAATTATTGATAAGCGTAATCGTCTTCTTCGAGAAAGAGATTTGCAAAAGCAAGGCAAACTCATTCGTGAGTCTAGCAATCTTGGAGATGTTAATGCAGCTTTAGCGGCTTTGGAAAATCTCATTGCCCAAAAAAGAAATATGGAATAGAGGAAAATATGGCAAAAGAAAAAGAAATTACAACCTTTAATGTTCAAGTTGCAGAATTTATTCGTAATCACAAAAAGAACGGCACTGCCGTTGATGATGAAGTAACTGAAAAATTAGTTATTCCATTTTCATTAGATGCCGATCAAATAGATGACCTTTTGGAACGTTTAACAGATGGTGGTATTTCAATTACGGACAAAGAAGGAAATCCATCAACAAAATACGTCGTTGAAGAACCAAAACCAGAAGAATTGACGGACGAAGAATTACTTGGTAGTAATTCTGCCAAGGTTAATGACCCAGTTCGTATGTACCTCAAAGAAATTGGTGTCGTGCCATTGCTCACTAGCGAGGAAGAAAAAGAATTGGCTGTTGCCGTTGCTGCTGGTGACCTTCAAGCAAAACAACGTTTGGCGGAAGCTAACTTACGTTTGGTTGTTTCAATTGCAAAACGTTATGTTGGACGTGGTATGCAATTTCTTGACCTTATTCAAGAAGGAAACATTGGCTTGATGAAAGCTGTTGATAAATTTGACTACTCAAAAGGGTTCAAATTCTCAACTTATGCGACATGGTGGATTCGTCAAGCTATCACACGTGCTATTGCTGACCAAGCTCGTACGATTCGTATTCCTGTTCACATGGTTGAAACTATTAATAAACTTGTTCGTGAACAACGTAACCTCCTTCAAGAACTTGGACAAGAGCCAACGCCTGAACAAATTGCAGAGCGTACGGATATGACGCCTGACAAAGTTCGTGAAATTTTGAAAATCGCTCAAGAACCTGTTTCGTTGGAAACACCAATCGGTGAAGAAGATGACAGTCACCTTGGTGATTTCATTGAAGATGAAGTTATTGAAAACCCAGTAGATTACACAACTCGTGTCGTACTTCGTGAACAATTGGACGAAGTTTTGGATACGTTGACAGATCGTGAAGAAAATGTGTTACGTTTGCGTTTTGGTCTTGATGATGGTAAAGTGCGTACATTAGAAGATGTTGGTAAAGTTTTCAATGTGACGCGTGAACGTATTCGTCAAATTGAAGCCAAAGCTCTTCGTAAACTACGCCACCCAAGCCGTAGTAAACCACTCCGTGATTTTATCGAAGATTAATTATTAATGTGAGGTTCGCTTATGTCAGAACAAAAATATACTGAAGAAGAAGTAGTAAAAATCAAAGACCGTATTCTTGAAGCTTTGGAAATGGTTATTGACCCAGAATTGGGTATTGATATTGTCAATCTAGGTCTTGTCTATGAAATACGCTTTGAGCAAAATGGTCATACTGAAATTGACATGACGTTAACGACAATGGGATGTCCACTTGCTGATCTTCTTACAGATCAAATTCATGATGTGATGCGCGAAATTCCAGAAGTAACGAATACTGAAGTGAAGCTGGTCTGGTACCCAGCTTGGACGGTGGATAAGATGAGCCGCTACGCTCGCATTGCTTTAGGAATTAGATAACTATTTATAAATATAGCACCAGCAATCGTTAGATTGTTGGTCTTTTTTTACTTGAAAAATAAATGACATGTTATGGTAAGAGCGTGTAATTTTTTAAATAAGTTGATGTAGTGGCTTTTAAAACGTCGCCATATCTTGTTTTGCGATTCTGAAATATCAGAAAATTTTATGAAAAGGAGAGTTCTTGTATGGGTAACGGTATTGGTAAGTTATTTTTACAGAAGAAATAAGACTAACGATTTAGCTCAAAACAGCTCACGAGATGAGGATGCCGATAGTTTTTATTTATCACTTGATAGAAATAGTTATTTTACAAAGAATATCAATATATATATATATATACTTTTATTCATGAAATAACTTATCGGTGATTCGGCTATTCATGGTAATGATGCTGTTTTTATTATAGGTTGTATAATTTTAAACTGTTTAAGGATGAAGAAGAGCGCCAAAAGAAAGTAAAAGAGATTATTGAAAAAGTTGGTTTATTATCAGAACATTTAACGCGCTATCCACACGAGTTTTCAAGTGGTTAACGTCAGCGTATCGGAATTGCTAGAACACTTGTTATGAATCCTGGATTTATCATTGCAGATGAACCAATTTAGGCTCTTGATGTTTCAGTCAGGGCGCAGGTTCTCAATCTTTTAAAACAAATTCAACAAGAAGGTGGTTTAACTTATCTATTTATCGCTCATGATTTATCAGTTGTTCGCTTTGTTTCTGATCGTATTGCAGTTATTCACCAAGGAGTGATTGTTGAAGTGGTAGAAACTGAGGAGCTGTTCAAGCATTTTATCCACCCTTATACTCAATCACTTTTATCAGCGATTCCAATTCCAGATCCTATTTTGGGGCGCCAAAAAGAATTAATTATCTACGACCCGGAGCAACACGATTACACAACCGACAAACTACAAATGGTTGAAATTAAACCCAATCACTTCGTCTGGGCAAATCAAGCCGAAACTGAGAAATATCGAGAGAATGGTGAGTGAAACTTTTTATTAAGGTGCTAAGTTTGTCAAACAAGGGGGTGTTTCTGGATAGTGCTTTTTCTGAAAAAATAGTGTAAAATAGTAGGGAATGAATTTAAAGGAGTTCTAACATGATTTTAGTTACAGGTGCCAATGGGCAATTAGGAACAGAATTACGCTATTTATTAGATGAACGTGGTGAAGAGTACGTGGCGGTTGATGTTGCGGAAATGGACATCACAAACGCTGAAAAAGTTGATGAAGTATTTGCGCAAGTAAAACCAACACTTGTTTACCATTGTGCGGCTTATACAGCTGTTGATGCTGCTGAAGATGAAGGTAAAGAACTTGACTATGCTATCAACGTAACAGGTACAGAAATTGTTGCCAAAGCAGCTGCTAAATATGGTGCAACTCTTGTTTACATTTCAACTGACTACGTTTTTGACGGAAAGAAACCAGTTGGTCAAGAATGGGAAGTTGATGATACACCAGACCCTCAAACAGAATACGGACGTACAAAACGTCTTGGTGAAGAAGCCGTTGAAAAATACACTGATAAATTCTACATCATCCGTACAGCTTGGGTATTTGGTAATTATGGTAAAAACTTTGTTTTCACAATGCAAAACCTTGCCAAAACACATGACACATTAACTGTTGTCAATGACCAACATGGTCGTCCAACATGGACTCGTACTTTGGTTGAATTTATGACTTATTTGACAGAAAATCAAAAAGAATTTGGTTATTATCACTTGTCAAATGATGCCACTGAAGACACAACTTGGTATGATTTCGCAGTAGAAATCTTGAAAGATACCGATGTTGTAGTGAAACCAGTTGATTCAAGTCAATTCCCAGCGAAAGCAAAACGTCCACTTAACTCAACAATGAGCCTTGCTAAAGCTAAAGCAACTGGTTTTGTTATTCCAACATGGCAAGAAGCTTTGCAAGAATTTTACAAACAAGACGTTAAAAAATAATAACTGTCCGTCGCAGTTTCAAAACATATGGGGTTAGGAGATTTTCTAACCTCATTTTTGATTGTGGTTGGTGCAGGTATTTTAGTAGTATTTAAAATTGTACAATTAATCACATTCTGTCGCTTAGACTTTCCTTTTTTCTTTCGCCAGCTTATGTAAATTATGGTATAATAAAAACGATTGTATTTTAGAATGGAGAAGTGTGCCATGCAACATGTGTTCATCATCGGAAGTCGTGGATTACCAGCAAAATACGGTGGTTTCGAGACTTTTGTTGAGGAGTTGGTAAAAAATAAGCAGAGCGCAGACATTGTTTATCATGTGGCTTGTTTGAGTGACGATAAGCATCAAACGCACTTTAGCTATGAAGGCGCGGATTGTTTTACCATCAAGGCACCTAAGATTGGTCCTGCTCGGGTCATCGCTTATGATATGATGGCTATTAATTATGGACTTCAAATGGTAAAAAAAGAGCGCATTGAACACCCTATTTTTTATATTTTGGGTAATACGATTGGTGCTTTTATCGTGCCTTTGGCTAAGAAAATTCACGCTGTCGGTGGTAAAGTTTTTGTCAATCCCGATGGTTTGGAATGGAAACGTTCTAAATGGTCAAAACCTGTTCAAGCTTATTTAAAATATGCTGAAAAATCAATGGCTAAAACGGCTGATTTGGTGATTTCAGATAATGTCGGTATTGAAACTTATATTCAGGAGTCTTATCCAGAAGCTAAGACACGGTTTATTGCTTATGGAACCGACTTGACAAGGTCAAGCTTGACTGCCGATGATTACAAAGTTAGAAAATGCTTTGAAAACTGGCAAACAAAGGAAAATGGGTATTATTTAATTGTTGGACGATTTGTTCCAGAAAATAACTATGAAACAGCAATCCGAGAATTTATGAAGTCAAACACTAAGCGTGATTTGATTATCATTTGTAACCATAAGAACAACCCTTATTTTGACAAATTGAAACGGTTGACAAATTTCGAAAGAGATAAACGTGTGAAGTTTGTTGGAACAGTTTATGACCGTGATTTGTTAAATTATATCCGAGAAAATGCATTTGCCTACATTCATGGACATGAAGTTGGAGGAACAAATCCAGGTCTGCTTGAAGCTCTAGGACATACTAAGCTTAATCTTGTCCTTGATGTTGATTTCAATAAATCAGTAGCTGACGCAAGTGCCTTTTATTGGACTAAAACCTCTGGTAATTTATCATGTTTGATAAATGATGCAGATGGTCATTATGATTTTACAGAATATGGAAACCGTGCCCGTGCGATTGTTAAACAAAATTACACGTGGGAAAAAATAGTAGGAGAGTATGAGGAACTGTTTTTAAATGAAAATTAATATTCTCATGTCCACCTACAATGGTGAACAATTTTTGGCTGAGCAGATTGAAAGTATTCAAAAACAAACAGTCAAAGACTGGACATTATATATCCGAGACGACGGCTCTAGCGACCGCACACCAGAAATTATTCAGCAATATGCTCAAAAGGATTCACGTATTATCTTTATCAATGCTGATAATCGTGGAAATTTTGGCGTCATTAAAAACTTTTATACGCTTTTAAAACATAGCAAAGCTGACTATTATTTCTTTGCTGACCAAGATGACATCTGGTTGGAAGATAAATTAGCGGTGACTTTAGCTGAAGCTGAAAAATATAGCAATGACAAACCATTGCTCGTTTATACGGATTTGAAAATCGTTGATAGAGAGCTAAATGTTTTGCATGAAAGCATGATTAAAACACAGTCTGACCATGCCAATACTAAACTAGTTCAAGAATTAACCGAAAATACGGTAACTGGTGGAACAGCAATGATCAATCATGCTCTTGCCGAACTTTGGACAACAACGGATAATCTCTTAATGCATGACTGGTATTTAGCATTGATTGCTAGTGCCTTGGGACATTTGGTTTACCTCGATTACCCAACAGAATTGTATCGTCAGCATGACGCTAATGTTCTTGGGGCAAGAACATGGTCCAAACGGATGAAAAACTGGTTAAAACCACATAAACTCGTTGAAAAATATTGGTGGTTAATTGATGCCAGTCAAACACAAGTGCGTTTTCTGTTAGACTTAAATTTATCACCAGAAAACAGAGAATTAGTTGAAAACTTTACAACTATTATGGATAAATCACTGTCTCAGCGTATCCACACTTTAAACAAATATGGTTTACGTAAGAACAGAAACTTCCACACGCTTGTCTTTAAAACACTAATTATTACCAAATTTGGTTATAGGAGAAATAAATGAAGTTCTTTAGTAAAGAAAATAAAATCTTATTAAAAGAAATGGTAAAAACGGATTTTAAACTTCGTTACCAAGGAAGTTTAATTGGTTACTTGTGGTCAATTTTAAAACCATTGATGCTTTTCACAATTATGTATTTGGTATTTATCCGTTTTTTGAGATTAGATGACGGAACACCTCATTATGCAATTGGTGTGCTTTTAGGTATGGTGACATGGTCATTCTTTCAAGAAGCTACAAATATGGGAATGGTGTCCATTGTTACTCGTGGCGATTTATTACGTAAAATGAACTTTTCCAAAGAAATCATTGTTGTTTCATCAGTAGTAGGAGCAGCGATTAACTACGGCATTAATCTTTTGGTGGTTTTTGTTTTTGCTCTTATTAACGGTGTTCATCTTAGTTGGAGTTTTCTAATTATTATTCCACTATTTATTGAATTAGCAATGATATCAGCAGGAATTGCTTTTATACTTGCAGCTTTATTTGTCAAATATCGTGACTTGGGACCGATTTGGGAAGTTGTAATGCAAGCTGGAATGTATGCTACACCTGTTATCTATTCATTGACTTTTATTATTCAAAAAAATCAAGTTACTGTGGCAAAATTGATGATGTTAAATCCATTAGCACAAATTATTCAAGATTTGCGTCATTATATTGTTTATTCAGGTAGTATGCGTGGCTGGGATCTTTATAATAATCATATTTGGGGAGTAATTCCTTATATCCTTCCAGTCTTAATTCTTATTATTGGATATACTATTTTCCATAAAAATGCTAAGAAGTTTGCGGAGATTTTATAATGTCAGATAAAGAAATTGCAGTAAAAGTTGACCACGTTAGTAAGTATTTTAAATTGCCAACGGAAGCAACACATAGTTTGCGTACAGCGCTAGTTAATCGTTTTAAAGGAATTAAAGGGTACCGAGAACAACATGTTTTGAAAGATATTTCATTTGATGTTTACAAGGGAGAATTCTTTGGAATTGTTGGACGAAATGGTTCAGGAAAATCAACCCTTTTGAAAATCATTTCTCAAATTTATGTTCCTGAACAAGGGAAAGTTACTGTAAATGGTAAAATGGTATCTTTTATTGAACTTGGTGTTGGATTTAATCCAGAGCTAACAGGACGTGAAAATGTTTATATGAATGGCGCTATGCTTGGTTTTACGACCGAAGAAATAGATGCTATGTATGATGATATCGTTGAATTTGCAGAACTTGAAGAATTTATGAATCAAAAACTCAAAAATTACTCAAGTGGTATGCAAGTTCGTCTAGCCTTTTCAGTAGCCATCAAAGCTCAAGGTGACGTGCTTATCCTTGATGAAGTGCTTGCCGTAGGTGATGAAGCTTTCCAACGTAAATGTAATGATTACTTCATGGAACGCAAAGCTTCAGGAAAAACGACTATTCTTGTAACCCATGATATGGGCGCAGTTAAGAAATATTGTAACCGCGCTGTTCTTATTGAAAACGGTTTGGTTAAAGCATATGGTGATCCGTTTGATGTCGCCAATCAATATAGCTACGATAATACAGCTCCTTTGAAGGAGACACAGAAGGAACAAAACCAAGGTGATAATGCTGAAAAAGTAAAACCAAAGGTTGAAAATTTCAAGCTAGAATTATTATCTTCTAATCAGATTACTCCAAATGATAATATTAATTTTAAAATTGAGTATGATGTGATGGAAGACGTTGAAACATATATTGGACTATCGTTAACTGATATTGATCGCAATGTATGGATTTATAATGATAATACTTTGGATAATAAGACTAAGGGAATTGGACATAAAACAGCTTATTATTCATGTAAATTATCTTCAGTCAACAATTTGAAATTAAAATTGGAAGTGACTGTTAGAGACGTTGATGGAAACATGCTTGCATTTACAGATGCTACGACAAACCCTATTATTGTAATCAACAGAGATGATATCGCATCGGACGATATTTCTGCTTTAGATTCTGCAACAGGTATAATTCAAAGAAATGGAACTTGGAAGTTTAAATGAGTGAGACTTTAGTATCAGTTTTAGTAACTTGTTATAACCATGAAAAATACATTGAACAGTGTTTAAGAAGTATATTTAACCAAACTCATTATAATATTGAATTAATTGTATTAAATGATGGGTCAACAGATAATTCAGATCAGGTTATTAAGGAAACTCTTAAAGATTCTCCTTATAACAAAACTCATTATTTCGTTCATGACAATTCAGGAGTGGTAAGAACCAGAAATAAGGGTTTACAATTAATAAATGGTGATTTTTTTCTTTTTGTAGATAGTGATGATTATCTTGAAAAAAATTATGTTTCAGAATTATTGTACAGTCTTGAAAATAACGATGCTGATATTGCATATTGTAACTTAGTAAACCCTGAAAACGGTGCTGTGGTATTGCAAGCTAGAGAGTTTGACTTAAATACATTCTTAGTCGGTAATTATATTTCGTCGACTTCATTAGTTAGAACGTCTGTTTTAGGTGACGTAAAATATGATGATAGAATAAAACAACTTGAGGATTATGATTTCTTTTTAAATCTTGTTTTAGTAAGAAATGCGAAACCTATTGCTAATCATAGTACGTTTTTAAATTATCGAGTCTTTGATATTTCACGCTCAGCAAGAGGTGACCTTCTAAAATTCTATGAAGCATATATTTATATATTGACTAAGTATCAGGCAATTGCCAGCGATGAAATAGAACGTGCAATTGGTATTCACTTTGATAAAAATATTAATTTAGCTTTTGAAAATCAATATGTAAAAATCTATTATATTGCTGAAGGTGAAAATTTTAGCGGAGATAAGGTTCTTAAATATAAGTTTGAAGAGAAGGGATGCGTAGTATTCAATCTTCCAGAAGCAGTAACTACAGTTAGAGTTGATTTATCTGAGTTACCTAGTTTTTATAAGCGAGTTGCTTTGATTAGTCAGGAATCTGATACAGAAATTTTATCAAGTTACTCAAATGGTGATATCATTGGAAATTATGTTATGTTTAAAGGTTATGATCCTCAATTGATTTATGATGTTTCTACATCCAGTCAAAAAACTTTTAAACTAATTTATGAAATGTTTAATTTAGATGATATTAATCGTGAGGATTATATTGCTAAAGTTCTCTCTCGAGATTTGTCACATTTACAAAAAGAAGTTAGAGAATTGGAAGCGTATAGAGTAAAATTTAAACAAGTAAATGATGAAAGACACTATTATAAGCGAGAATTAGAGAAAATGGTTGTCGCCTATAACTCTGTTACGCATTCACGTCGTTGGAAAATTCCAACAGCAATCATCAACTTTTTTAGGAGAAAATAATGAAACGTTTATTATTGTACGTCCATTTTTATAAGTACAATCGTGTTAGTTCGCATGTTTATTATCAATTGACAAAAATGCGTCCACTTTTTTCTAAAGTAGTATTCATCTCAAATAGTTCAATTAATGAGCAAGATTATCATAAAATAGTCGAACTTCGATTAATGGATCAGTTTATCCAAAGAGAAAATATTGGTTTTGATTTTGCTGCTTGGCGTGATGGTATGACTGCAGTTGGATTTGAAGAGCTGGCTACTTATGATTCTGTCACAATTATGAATGATACGTGTTTCGGTCCGTTGTGGGATATTAAAGATTACTATCTTGAGTATGAGAGTGATGATAGTGTTGATTTCTGGGGGCTAACAAATAACCGTGCTACTCCTAAATCTCGCTATACTCAAGGTTTTCGCGAGCATATTCAAAGTTATTTTATTACATTTAAAAAATCTGTTATTGTTTCTCCAGAGTTTAAAAATTTTTGGGAAAATGTGAAAAACTATACCAATGTTCAAGATGTTATTGATAACTACGAAACACAAGTAACGACAAAATTCTTGGATGCAGGATTTAAATATAAAGTCATTTTTAATACTGTAAATGAAGATGCAAGTCACATGTTACACGCTGATTTTTCCTTTTATCATCCAACGGCAATTTTAAGTCATAGAGTGCCGTTTATTAAAGTTAAGGCAATTGATAATAATCAGCATATTACTCCGTATCTTTTAGATGAGATTGCTAAACAATCGGACTATCCAGTAGATTTGATTGTTTCACATATGTCTGAAATTAATTTTCCTGATTTTAAATATCTTTTAGCGCGAAAATATGTTCAGACAGCAGCACCTGTTTCTTTATCAGATAAGAAAATAGCGGTGCATCTTCATGTCTTTTATGTTGATTTGTTAGAAGATTTCTTAGGAGCATTTAAAAATTTCCATTTTGCCTATGATTTATTCATTACAACTGATAATGATACTAAAAAATCGGAAATTGAAGCTATTTTAAATCAGAATGCTAAAAATGCTCGTATTTTTGTAACAGGTAATATTGGTCGTGATATTTTGCCAATGTTGAAATTAAAAGAGTATTTGTCAGAGTACGATTATATTGGGCATTTCCATACTAAAAAATCTAAAGAAGCTGATTTTTGGGCAGGAGAATCATGGCGCAATGAATTAATTGATATGCTTATCAAGCCAGCTGATAATATTCTTGCTAATTTTGCAAATGATAAATTAGGTCTTGTTATTGCAGATATCCCAACTTTCTTTAGATACAATAAAATTGTAGATGCTTGGAATGAGCATTTAATTGCACCTGAAATGAATGATTTGTGGCAAAAAATGGGTATGACGAAAACTATTGATTTTAATAATTTCCATACCTTTGTCATGAGCTATGGTACTTTTGTTTGGTTTAAGTACGATGCTTTGAAACCACTATTTGAGTTGAATCTAACGGATAATGATGTTCCAGCTGAACCATTACCTCAAAATTCTATTTTACATGCTATCGAACGCCTTCTTGTCTATATTGCCTGGAATGAACACTATGATTTTAGAATTTCTAAAAATCCAATTGATATAACACCGTTTGTGGATAATAAACTCTATAACGAGCGCGGAGATAGTGCACCACATACCTATGTTGATTTCACACATATGGGTGGTATTAAAGGTGCTTTCAAATATATTTTTGTCGGACCAGCTAGAGCTGTTAAATATATTATAAAAAGAACTCTGGAGAAAATGACGCATGAAAGAAAAGGTTAAGAATGCTTTTTTAGAGGTTAATTGGCTAAAAATCCTACATTTCATACTTTTATTCATATTTTTATTTTATATCAATTTTTCCCTTATTAATTTTTCCTTGTTAAGGGAACAAATTAGCAACTTACCAAATCAATTTGTTACACTTAACATTTTTAATGTTATAGCATATATTATATCTATTTTAGGAGTAGCAATCTATTTATCAAATTATATTAAGAAACGCTTCTTTGTTGAATTAATAAGTGGTTATGTGATTTATTCGTTAGTCTCTTATTTTTTAGTTGTTACAAGAAATTTAAATAATGATGGATTTATTTGGTGGCATTTTTTTAAGAATGATTTTTTACAATACTCTTTTTTGCCAACAATCATCCTCATTGTAGGTCTAGCGACTCTGATTTTTCATATTTCTAATAGACTACAATTAAAAGAAAAGATAGATGGTTTCTTAGTTGAATTTGACTACTATCCAGCGATTTCTATTGGTCTTATCGCTTCACTAGCACTTAATGATAATCTATTTTTGGATATGATGTCAGAGAAAGTCGCAGATTTCATAGAAAAAGGAAACTACATTGATTATCTTTTAAATGTTGCAGGAAGTGTAGCGATAACATTAATTTTGAGTTGTCTTTTGGTTTATTTTGTTTTAAATTCATATACACCGTTGAAAGAAAATAGACCTAATTATGCTATTGTTGTTGTGCTAAGTTTCTTTTTAGCTCTAGTGTTTAATTATTTATTTCAATATGGTATCAAAAGTGATGGCGCAGTACTAGATCGTTATATTTTTCCTTCAGCAACGCTATTTCAGATAGTAGTCATTGCTTTATTTAATTTGCTCCTTTATATGATT
Source organism: uncultured Streptococcus sp. (assembly GCA_934196125.1). Lineage (GTDB taxonomy): Bacteria > Bacillota > Bacilli > Lactobacillales > Streptococcaceae > Streptococcus. Next base: position 21,625 of record CAKPVT010000005.1, read on the forward strand.
GTTAATCATATTTTACGTACAACGACTTTTATTATTATTTTAGATATTATAATTACTGTTGCAAATAGTATAAAATTTAGTATGCGTAATGAGCCATTGTTGTTCAGCGATTTAAGTTGGATAAAAGAGATTAGACTGGTAATTTCTTATATTGATGTGACTCTAATTTTTTATTCTTTAATTGGTTTGGCAATAACAGTAGTGATCTTCTACATATTTAGAAATCAATTACTTAGAGGAGTGATTACAAAAAAATGGAAGGTGCGTTTAGCAACTATTGTCGGTATTTTAGCACTTTTTAGCTATGTATTTGCTGTATTTCTTCAACAAGAAGATGGTGATATAGCTGAAAATATACCAGTATTATCTAAATTAAATAACTATGAAAATATAGAATGGATGGGGCAAGAAACGGTTGCACGTAATCGTTCTTTAATGTTTGTTTGGTTAAAACAAATGACTTCGAAAAAAATGGAGAAACCTGAGGAGTATAGTAAAGAAAAGATTGAAAAAATTGTAAAAAAATATACTCATAAGGCTCAAGTTATCAATGCTTCTCGAAAAAACAATATTTCAGATCAAACGGTTATTTATGTTTTAAGTGAAAGTTTTTCTGATCCAAGTCGGATTTCAAATGTGAATTTAACAACTGATCCAATTCCAGTAATTCGTTCAGTTAAAGAGTCCACGACTAGTGGATTAATGAAATCAGATGGCTATGGTGGTGGAACAGCTAATTTGGAATTTGAAACATTAACAGGTTTACCAATGTATAATCTTTCAAGTTCAGTTTCTACATTGTATACAGATGTTGTACCACAGATGACCTATTTTCCTTCAATTAGCGATTCGTACTCTTCAAAAGATAAATATACTATTCATTTAGGAGATGCCGCAACATATTCACGAAAAGAAGTGTACCGTAAACTTGGTTTTGATACATTTATTGCTGAGAGTAATGGAACTGAAAGGGCAAAATATTTGGAACATTATGGTGTATATCCGAGTGATGCTTCAACTTATCAAACTGTCCTAGATAATATTGATGAGAGTAAGAATCAATTCTTTTCAGTGATAACATACCAAAATCATGCACCATGGAATTTAGATGAAGAATCTGAAGTAGGGGGATCTGGTGAAGGATTTTCACCTGGTGAGAATTATTACATGGATAATTATGCCAAATTACTGTATCAAACAGACCAAGCTACTCAATTGTGGCTACAGGAATTATCGCAAATTGACACAAAAATTACAGTTGTTTTCTATGGAGACCACTTACCTGGCTTCTATCCACAAGAATCATTTATCGACAATCCTGCCGGACGATATCAAACAGATTATTTTATTTGGAGTAATTATTCAACGGACGTATTATCATATCCTCTGGTTAATTCAAGTGATTTTCCGGCTGAGTTATTAGCAGTAACAAACTCAAAAGTCTCTCCATATTATGCTTTGTTAACTGAAGTTCTTGAGAATGCTAGTGTTGATAAGGAAAAATTAACTACTGAACAAGAAAAAATAGCAAATGATTTAAAACTTGTTGAGTATGATATGGTTTCAGGCAAAGGATACTTGAAGTCATATAAATCTTTTTTTAAGGTGACTAATTAATTATGAAAATGAAAAAATTTATTTTACCACTCTACTATGCTTTTATAAGCTTCTTATTCACGTTAGAGTCTATTATTTATATTAATGATGCCGGAGATCAGACTAGCTTTGCTCATATGGCTCAAAAATTTGGCTTTTTTGAATTTGCTATTTATCGCTATAAAACATGGTCAAGTAGATTGTTGATTGAATCAGTTACAATGTTTATGTCAAATCATTATTTGCTATTTAAAGTAACTATGCTTATTTCTGTAGCAATTTTTTTCTATTGTTTTAATGGAATTTTTCTAAAAGAAGAGAAGTACAGAAAATTACAATTTGTATCGCCTGTTATTTTCCTACTTTCTTTTCCAAGTTTGTTTTTCACAAGTGCTGGTTTGATTGCAACAGTTACTAATTATCTTTTTCCAATGATTGCCTTTGTTATTGCATGGTATTGTATTTTACAAAAGAAACGCTTATATATTTTGGTATCTCTACTATTTTTTATTTTTGCTTGCATGCAAGAACAGTTTACTGTTTATGGATTTATTTTATCTATCTATTTATTCATTAAGTCATATTTAGATAATCGAAGAGTAGATAAAAATTATTTGATTGCAACCATTGTATCTTTTGTAGGGATTGTTTCTGCTTTACTATCACCAGGAACTGCTAATCGTGTACTTTATGAATCAAAACTATGGTATCCTGACTTTGAAAATCTATCTTTTCCTATAAAGGTTATCAAAGGATATTTAGAGACTAATCGTGTATTATTTGTTACTTCTGAGTTGAATATTGTTTTTCTTTTCCTTTGTTTGCTTATTGTGGCTACGATTGTTAAAAAACAATATTTTTTAGCTTTTATTTCAGGAACAATTATTTACACTATTATTATTCATAGATTTGGTATAAGTAATTTGTTGACTGCTGTTCAAAGAATTATTGATGACCAAAATGATAGGTCTGATACAAGTTGCTTTAGTATAAAAGAAAATCTTTATTTATTAGTCCTATACACTTTAATTTTATGTGTAATCGGAGTGATTGTATTCTTAATTTTTAAAGAGTGGAAAGATGGTTTGACGGCTATTGTTATTTTAGCAGCTGGATATGCTGCACGAATGACAGTATCATTATCACCAACTATTTATGCTTCAGGTGTTAGAACATATACTCCTCTAATTTTTTCATTATTAATTGTTATTTTAATGATTGTGAAGGAAATATATTTTGATTTTAAAAAAATATAATTCAATTAGAGAGAAGGAAAATGTAGCAATTTGAAGTTTTTAACTTTTTTATAAGGAGAAGTCTTTTGAAATTTCTTGTCTTTTTAGGAGAAAAAGTCATCCTTGTGTGGTCATTCTTGTTATTTTTACTTTTAGGAATATCAAGTATTTTAGTAAGAACTAATATGCCGATGGATGGTTCTGAACTATCAAATATGCAAACAAATGGAATAGTTTTTTTCATTAGCTTAGCTGTTTTTCTTGTTTTGTTGTATTTTTTGTGTTCGTTAGTTTTTATTAAAGAATCTTACTTATTTATTTTTGGAACTATTTTTTATCTTATCTTTGGGGTTTATTTGATTCTTCATCAAAACGATGTGCTTCGCCATGATGCTTTAGCTGTTTTGGAGGCGGCTAAAGCATTGAATAATGGTGATTTTCAAATTTTGACGGATGTTTCGGGGTATCTTCACAAATATCCCCATCAACTTGGTTTGGTTAGCTTTGAACGTTTAATTTTGACGCTGTTTGGTGAGGCGAATGTTAAGGTATTTTTCATTTTAAATTTACTGATGGCAATAGCTGATAATTTCTTTCTTTGGAAAATAACTCGGCGTTTATTTAAAAAAGAAAGTATTTCAAAATTAGTTATTCTATTATCATTCGTCTTTTTCTCACACCTTTTCAATATTTTATTTGTTTATGGATTAACTTATGCTCTTTTCTTTGCAATTATAGGACTTTATTTTTTACAAATTTACTTTGAAAAAAGAACATGGTTCACGTTAATATTAAGCATTGTTTTTTTGACACTATCAGATATTATTAGGAATAATTATATTATTTTAATAGCATCTATCCTTATTGTTTTAACATTAGATTTTCTTCGCAATAAAGCTAAGAAGAATTTAGCGTTTATAGTTATTCTGTTATTTTCAATTTTTGCAAGTAATCATGCGATATCTGGTTATTATAAAAATTTAGCTAACACATCAAATCTAGAAGGAGAACCCAAAATAGCTTGGATAGCAATGGGATTGAATGACACTCCGCTTTATAATCGTGTTGCTGGTTGGTACGATGCGTATGTTGAAAATGTTTATAATGAGTATAATGGAGATAGTGAAGATATCGAAAAGGCAAGTGAAGAACAGATTACTAGCCGAATCAATTACATGATTAAGCATCCTAAATACGCATGGAATTTCTTCAAGAATAAATTTCTTTCAACGTGGACAGATAGTCTGTTTGAATCTATTTGGTCTGGTCCAGTTACTAAGATGCCTGTTGAAGGTCAGAAAATTACTGGGCGTTTAATGGACAGTATTTATCATGGGAAAACAATCTATAAGCTACTGTATTATTTTTCAGCATTATTATTGGTTGTGATATATTTGAGTGTTATTCCAAGCATTTTTAGTCAATTCATTCAAAAGAAGTCGGTCAATCTTTATCTTTTAATTCCTTTAATTTATCTATCTGGTGGTTTTATTTTTCACCTTATTTGGGAAACGAAGAGTCAGTATGTGTACCCATATGTATATCTATTGTTACCATTATCTGCTTTTGGACTAGATTATATTACAACATATGTAAAGGAATTAAGAACTTCTTAATTTATAGTAGTAAAAAATGATGGAAATATACTTTCCTCATTTTTTGTAAAAACTTTATGATATACTAGGAAACGTAAGAAGTGTAAAACCAGCTTGTGAAAGGATTATTATTAAGATGAAAAAACTATCTATCGTTGTTCCTTGTTACAATGAGCAAGAAACAATTTACCCATTTTTGGAAGAAACTCAAAAAGTCGAGCAAAAGTTAAAAAATCATTTGGTATTTGATTATATTTTTGTTAATGACGGTTCAAAGGATGAGACATTGAACGTATTGCGTGATGTTGCAAGTCGCTTTCCTAACGTTCATTACTTATCTTTTTCACGTAACTTTGGAAAAGAAGCAGGGCTTCTAGCAGGACTTGAAGCTGCTGACGGTGATTTGATTACAGTTATGGATGCGGATTTACAAGATCCACCTGAGCTTTTGATTAATATGTATCAAAAGATTTTAGAGGGCTATGATGTTGTTGGAACACGTCGTGCCGACCGTAAAGGTGAACCTGTTATTCGTTCTTTCTTTTCTAAGATGTTTTATAAAATAATAAATGCTGTTTCAGATACAGAAATGGTAGATGGTGCGCGTGATTTCCGTCTGATGACTAGACAAGTTGTTGATAGTATTTTAGAACTTGGTGAAGTCAATCGTTTTTCAAAGGGAATTTTCTCATGGGTTGGTTACGATGTGACTTACATTGCTTATGAAAATCGCGAGCGTGTCGCTGGTGAAACGTCATGGAACTTTTGGAGTTTATTAAAATACTCAATGGAAGGGTTCATCAACTTTTCTGAAGCGCCATTGAATCTTTCTTTGTGGGCTGGTGCGGTATCATTTTTAGCATCAATTTTAGGAATTTTATTTATTATTGTTCGAAAATTGACTATCGGTGGAAGCGTTACTGGTTGGGCAAGCCTAGTTTGTATTATCTTATTCATTGGTGGTATCCAACTGCTTGCTCTTGGAATCATTGGAAAATACATTTCCAAAATTTTCCTTGAAACCAAAAAACGCCCAGTTTACATTGTAAAAGAAAAAGGGTAAATTATATTAAATAATACCAGATTTTATAGCTGTTTTTCCGAATTATATAGTGTAAACACATTATACAAAGAAGGAGAACAGCTTTTTGAGTAAACTTAAAACAGCTTTATTGTCAACGGTTGTACTAGGTGCAACTTGTCTTTCTCAAACGGTTATGGCGGATCAACAATCGGATGCTCTAGTAACTAAAACACCGTTTGATCTTGCTAGTAAAACATTTGAAGTGACTGCTCAAAAGTCAGAAAACGGCAAGGATATTACGCATATCGATGTTGCTGTTTGGTCGGAAGAAAATGGTCAAGATGACCTAAAATGGTATTCAGTTGATGCTTCAAATAATCAGGCAAAGGCAACGGTTAATTTAGCAGATTATGGCAATCGTGCTGGTAATTATATTACCCATGTGTATACAACTTACGCTGATGGAAGTCGTTCAGGAATTGCGTTGGAGAATACGAAAATTAATCCTGAAGCTCCCAATATCTTCCTTAAAGATGGTAGTATTAGAATGTCGACAGCTACTTATGCACCAACAAATGGGACACTCTATTACGCAGTTTGGTCAGAAGAGAATGGCCAAGATGATATTAAGTGGTACGCTGACAATGGAACAGGAACCACTGTCGCTGATTTAAAAAATCATAGTGGGTATGGAAAATATAACATTCATACCTATTTGGCACAAGGTGGAAAAATGATGGGAATCAGTGGTCAAGACATTGTCATTAATAAACAAGAAGTTTCGTATCAGATTAACAAAGTTAACGATACAACTTACGATGTATTAGTAACTAATGTGCCAGAATACATTACTTCGGTTTCTGTCCCTGTGTGGTCTAACGCAAATGGTCAAGATGATATAAAATGGTACACTACTACTAAAATAGGTGATGGTACTTATAAGGCGCAAATTAATCTAGCTAACCATGGTTATGTATCAGGAGATTATAGTGTTCACATTTATGGTCAGAATGCGATCACTAATAATTTTGAAGGCTTAAAAGGAACGTCAGGATTTAGAGCAGATAATGTTCCAAATCAGAATACTACCCCAACTCCTCGTATCACGACTTACATCAATGAAACGAATACTTACCCTGTTGGTCAGTGTACTTGGGCGGTGAAATCATTAGCGCCATGGATTCCAAATTGGCTTGGTAATGCAGGTGGTTGGGCAGTTAATGCGCATGCAAAAGGATTTAGAGTAGGAACAACACCAAGAGTTGGTTCAATTGTCGTTTGGCCTAATGATGGTGGTGGCTATGGTTACGTCGCTTATGTTACAGATGTTGCAAGCAATACTCGTATTCAAGTTAAAGAAGCAAACTATGCTGGTAAGCAATATATTGGTAATTTCCGTGGCTGGTTTAACCCACTTGATTCTTTCTGGGGAGGAAATGTTTCATACATTTATCCAGATTAATTTCTTATTTTAAGGTAGCGATTTTGAAATCGTTACCTTATTTTTTGTGGCTTAAGCTAATGCGCTTGAAGGGCTTTCAAAATCATGTTACAATGGTTTTGAGGAAAGATAGAAAGAGGGGAATTGATTTGAAAAAGAATATCCTTCGCAGCTGCCTAGTATCTCCGATTATTATAGGAGCTTTTTTGAGCTCGGGGCAAGTTTTTGCTGATGAAAATACAGCAACTCCGGCAACGACAGTAACTGAGAATGTTCAAACATCGGTAGAACAAGCTAATGCAGAGCAATTAACTAATGATATTGAGATTTCTGATAAAAAGGAAACATCTGACTCAACACCTGAGATTCAAGATGATTCTCAAAATATAGCCGATGCTGATAATCAAAATTCAGCAGTTCTTGACAGTCAAGAAACTGAGACTAATGATAGCAACAATGCAAGTCTGGTAACTCCTTCAAATTCTGAAAACAAGGAAGGTGTTGAAACATCTGGAAATACTGATAGTGATACTTCAGCAAACATAGATAACAAGAACGATGAATCAGCTGATGAAGACTCTACGGTATCAATTATTAAGGACACCAAAGTTGCGACAGCAAATGTTCAAGCTGTCAGTCAAAAAGTACTCAATCAACTGGCTGCATCAAAAGTAGCAGTGAAAGAAGTAACTAGCGCTAGCTTGACTAATAAAGGTTTTGACATTCAGTACAACCAAGCCATTCCTGCGGGTGCTAAAATCATGTTTGCGGTTTGGTCAGATGTTAATGGTCAAGATGACTTGATTTGGTACACTGCTGATAACAATGGCCATGCTGTTGCCAAATACACTGGCTCATACGGCAAATACTACATTCACACTTACCAAAACCTGAACGGTCAAATGACAGGTTTGAATGGTCGTTCCATCGATGTGCCAAAACCGAGCGCCAAGGTAACAATTACTAAAGTTGACGGAACAACTTACAAAGTTACCGTGAGTGATCTTCAAGCCTATATCACTAGTATTCAACTACCAACTTGGACTGAAAAGGGTGGTCAGGATGATATCAAGTGGTATAGTACAAGCCAAAATGCGGATGGTACTTTTACTAGAACTTTCAGCATTGCAGAGCACAATATGGAAAGCGGCCAGTACAATGTTCATGTATACGGAACAAGTGCTGTGACCAACTCGCTAACAGGTCTGACTGGAACAAGTTTCCAAGGCGATTATAAGTTTGGTGATGTCCATGTAGAAGCAAAACTCACTCAAAATGGTATTGCGATAAGCATGCCAAGCGACGTTAGCTCAGACATGACGGTTTATCACGCGGTTTGGTCAGCTAAGAACGACCAAGACGATATTGTTTGGTACAAAGTTCCTGCAAATGGCCAAATGACAGCCAAATACACAGGCGATTACGGCACATACCTTATTCATACTTATGGTGTCATTAAAGGTCAAATGGTATGCTTGAGCGCCACAAGCATTGACGTTCCAAAACCAAGTGCCAAAGCAACCATCACCAAAGAAAGTGCGACAACTTATAAAGTAACCATCACTGATGTCCCCGTCTATATTGATAGTATTCAAGTACCAACTTGGACAGAAGCGAACGGTCAAGATGACATTCAATGGTATAAGGCTACTAAAGCAGCAGATGGTTCTTACTACGTTATCTTTAGCGAAGCGACTCATAACTTTGAATCAGGTACATACAATGTTCACGTGTATGGTAATAGTCGTGTCACAAATAGTTTGACTGGCCTTCTTGGCACACGCTTTGAAGCAGGCTACAATTTTGGTGATGTTCATGTAGAAGCAAAACTCACTCAAAATGGTATTGCGATAAGCATGCCAAGTGATGTTAGCTCAGCTGTACAAGTTTTACATGCGGTTTGGTCAACTAAAAATGACCAAGATGATCTCAAGTGGTACAAAGTTCCTGCAAATGGCCAAGTAACAGCAGCCTATACAGGTGATTACGGTACCTATCTCATTCACACTTATGCCGTGATTAATGGAAAAATGACTTGCATCAGTGCGACAAGTATTAACGTACCAAAACCGGAAATTAAGACAACCATCACCAAAGAAAGTGATATCAGTGTTAAAGTGACAGTTTCAAACGTTCCTGTTTATGTGACAGGGATTACTCTTCCGGTTTGGACAAGTTTGAATGACCAAGATGACATCAAATGGTATAAGGCTACTAAACAAGCAGATGGTACTTATGTGTTAACATTCTCGCCAAAACAACATAACTTTGAATCAGGCCACTATAACATTCACGTATATGGTCAAAGTCAAGTTAGTCATTCTCTTGAAGGCTTATCAGCGACAAGTGGTGTGGATTTAGCACCTGAAAAATACGTAACTGCTCCATCAGTAACGGTTCAGAATCATGATGCTCAAAAAGGAACATTAACGGTTACAGTCTCTGAGACAAGCACAAGTAAGCAATTGAAATTCATTCGTGTAGCGGCTTGGTCAGAAAGTAATCAATCTAACCTTTACTGGTACACAACATCAGATATTACTAATGGTACAGCAAGCTTAACAGTAGATGAAAAGTATCATAACTACATCAAAGGTAACTATACGGTTCATGTTTATGTAGATTTCACAGATAACACAACATCTGGTTTTAATCTTGGAACTTATGCTTTGAATGCTGATAAACCAGTGTATGCTCCGTCATACTTCATTGACATCAGTAGTCATAATGGCGTTATTTCAGTTAGTGAATTCCTATCATTGAAGAGTCAAGGAATTACAGGTGTGGTTGTTAAATTGACAGAAGGAACAAGTTATACCAATCCATATGCAAGTTCTCAAATTAGCAACGCACAGGCAGCTGGTTTGAAAGTTTCAGCTTATCATTATTCACATTATGAAACGGCTGCGGAAGCTAAAGCCGAAGCGCAATATTTTGTAAATACTGCTAAGTCAATGGGGCTTTCTGGTGCGACAACTATGGTTAATGATATGGAAGAGCAGGCAATGCTTAGAAGTGATTTGAATGCTAATACACAAGCTTGGAAAGACGAGATGAATCGTCTTGGTTACAACAATAACGTTTATTACACAATGGCATCTTGGCTTGATGTTAAAGGTGGAAAATTCAACACTTCAAAATTTGGCATGTCAAATCTTTGGGTAGCGCATTATTTGTACTCTACTCAGTATTTGGATCAAGAATCTGCTAAATCATTGTCTTATTATTCAAATAGCGCTGCATGGCAGTATACAAGTGTATCACCAAAATTATCTCATCCACTCGATGAAAGTATTGATTATACTGGTCGCTTCACGTGGTAAAGGAGGTTACCAATGAAAAAGAAATTGAGATGTTACCTAACCTTACTTTTGTCTTTAGGATTACTAGCGGCGTGTTCTACGCATTCGCAAAATAGTACCAATCAGAGTTCTTCGTCAACTACCGTAAGTAGTAGTGTCAAAAAATCAACAAGTTCAAGTGAGACAAGCACATCATCAACTGTTTCATCTGAATCAGAAGAAGCATCATCAACAGAAGTTACGTTAGCTCCACTTAATACAGGTGCTATTTTGAAAGCAGACTATTCAACAATGGCTGGAACGTGGCAGAATGCTTCTGGGGAAACTCTGATGTTTAATGATGCAGGATTGGCAACAGAAGGCTTAACGGCTGATTTTCTGGATATCGATCAAAATGGAATCTTACTCTTAGATGTTCAAACAGGGTCAAAAACAAATGTGACACTTTACATTGTACCTGCTAATACTAGCTTTTCTAGTGATTATTTGAACGGACAAAGTGATAGTTCTGAGGTATCAAAAGACCGTATAATTTCTTCTGCCGATATTAGTTCTGGAGATATCGCTAACAAAGCTTATTATCATGTATCAGAATAAAAGTCTTAAATTTTAAAACGAACTCGTTTATTAATTTCAAAACTCGTTAAAAAATAGTCCACTGGACTATTTTTTTATGCTATAATGGTAATGAAAAAGATAGAGGTGAATAATGTCTTACGAAAATTTATTAAATCGTTTTTTAAGCTACGTGAAAGTGAATACGCGTAGTAATCCTGATAGTACTACTACACCTTCAACTCAGACTCAAGTTGACTTTGCATTAAATGTTTTGAAACCTGAGATGGAAGCGGTTGGTTTGCAAGATGTACACTATTTGACAAATGGCTATCTTGTTGGTACTTTACCAGCTAACGATTCAACAAAAACACGAAAAATTGGTTTTATCGCACACATGGATACGGCTGATTTTAACGCTGAAGGTATCAAGCCACAAGTTATTGAAAATTATGCAGGTGGCGCTATTGAACTTGGTCAATCTGGTTATGCCCTCAACCCAGAAGAATTTCCAAATTTAAATAATTACCTTGGTCAAACCTTGGTAACAACTGACGGAACAACCCTTCTTGGTTCTGATGATAAATCAGGTATTGCGGAAATCATGACAGCCGTTGAATACTTGGTAGCTCATCCTGAAATCAAACACGGTGAGATTCGTGTTGGTTTTGGTCCTGACGAAGAAATCGGTGTCGGTGCTGATAAATTCAATATTGATGATTTCAACGTTGACTTTGCTTACACGGTCGATGGTGGACCACTTGGAGAAATTCAATACGAAACATTTAGTGCAGCTGCTTTGGAAGTTGATTTCATGGGACGTAACGTTCACCCAGGAACAGCTAAAAATCAAATGATTAACGCTTTGCAACTAGCGATTGATTTCCATAACCAACTACCAGAAAATGAACGTCCTGAAAATACAGAAGGCTATGAAGGCTTCTTCCATTTACACGGTATGGAAGGTACTGTGGAAAAAGCGCACAGCTCATATATTATCCGTGATTTTGAAGACGACTCATTTGAAAATCGTAAAAAATTGGTTCAAGAAATCGCTGATAAGATGAATGCTGAATTAGGTAAAGAAAGTGTCATTGTCAATCTTCATGACCAATACTACAATATGAAAAAAATTATTGAAAAAGACATGTCACCAGTTGAACTTGCTAAGGAAGTCATGGAAGATTTGGAAATCAAGCCAGTCGTCGAGCCAATTCGTGGTGGAACAGATGGTTCAAAAATCTCATTTATGGGAATTCCTACACCAAACCTATTTGCAGGTGGTGAAAATATGCATGGTCGCTTTGAATTTGTCAGTCTTCAAACAATGGAAAAAGCTGTGGATGTTATTATCGGCATTGTCCAAAAATAACCTTAAGCTTTACATAAGTATTGTTTGTTAGAATAGACTAATGGAGGACTGTTATGATTAAAATCTTTGGAAAGATGCGATACCATTGGCAACCTGAGTTATCTTGGTCAATTATCTATTGGTCAATTGCTGTAGCGCCAATGTTTATCGGCTTATCATTACTGTTTGAGCGGACAAAAATACCAAGGCAATTTTTTATCTTATTTGCTATCTTTATTGTGCTGGTTGGTCTTGGTTTTCATCGGTATTTCGTTATCGAAGAAAATGGAAGATTACGGATTGTTTCTTTGAATCCTTTTAAAAAATCAAGCGTAGCGATTGCGCAGATTAAAAAGATTGAAGTCAACAAATTTGGTATTATCATAAAAATCAAAAATCAGCCAGACCGTATTTTTTATATGAGAAAATGGCCTAAGAAATACTTTTTAGATGCTTTGGCAGTTCATCCTGACTTTCTTGGTGAAGTAGAATTGATAGACAATTTTATCAAGCTGGATTACTTTGAAGCTTACAAGGCTAACAAAAAAGCTCCTACAAAATCGTAAGAGCCTTTGTTGGGCAAGATTTGATAGCAGTGAGGGTGTCTTGATCTGAGCTAGGAACAACTTTTTCTAAGTCCTCAGAATCAGCAAATTTTACGATACCGTCATCATGGTAATCAAAAAGTTTAGAATATGTCTGGCATAGGCCGCAAGCAATACATTTTTCGGGAATTATTGATACTTTCATAGTATTATTGTAATATGAATTGATTTATTTAACAAGGGGACATTATGGCAAAACAACCGTGGGAAGAAAAAGTAGTCGATGATAACGAAATTAAAATCAGCCGTAAAACAAAAGGCTCTGTTGTTAGTACGCCTTTGTTGACAGCGTTGCTTAGTATTTTCTTTGTCATTGTGGTTGCGATTTTGTTTGTTGTTTTTTACACTTCAAATCGTGGTAGTGATAAAGCATCAGAAACATCGAATTTTTATGGTGCATCATCATCTAGCGTTGTTTCTTCGTCGTCAGAAGCGTCATCAACAGATGCAAGTTCAGATGATACAACTGAATCTTCAAGTTCTACTGGTAGCCGCGACACTATTACTGTTTTATCAGGAGAAGGTGCAGCTTCTATTGCAGCACGTGCAGGCATTTCAGTTGAAAGACTCTATGAGCTTAACCCTGACCACATGACATTGGGCTATTGGTATGCTAACCCAGGAGATGAAGTTTATATTAATTAGGAAGAAAAGGAAATCATGAAATCAATTAGAATTGCGATTGATGGTCCTGCTTCAAGTGGAAAGAGTACAGTAGCCAAGATTATTGCTAAAAATCTTGGCTATACTTATCTTGATACTGGAGCAATGTATCGTTCAGCAACTTATCTAGCTTTGCAAAATGAATTAACAGAAAACAACGTTCGAGAAATTTTAGAAGCTTTGTCTAAGCACACTATTTCTTTTGGACGTGCCGAAGATGGTAGTCAAACTGTTTTTGTTGGTGACAAAGATGTGACACTTGCTATCCGCCAAAATGATGTGACAAACAACGTTTCTTGGGTGGCAGCTATACCAGAAGTTCGCGAAGAACTGGTTGAGCAACAACGTCGCATTGCTAAAAATGGTGCTATCATCATGGATGGTCGTGACATTGGAACGGTTGTTTTACCAGATGCAGAATTGAAAATTTTCTTGATTGCGTCAGTAGAAGAACGAGCAGAACGTCGTTTTAAAGAAAACCAAGAAAAAGGTATTGAAACGGATTTTGAAACATTGAAGCGTGAAATTGCAGAACGTGATTACAAAGACAGTCATCGTAAAGTTTCACCGTTGAAAGCTGCTGATGATGCCATTACTTTTGATACAACTGGTGTTGATATCGACGGTGTTGTCAAATTTATTCAAGAAAAAGCAGAAAAAATTATTGACATGGATTAGTCTCTGTGATAGAATAGAGACAATGAGAAAAGCAGAAGTGAGAACTTCTCGCCTTGCGACTAAGGTTGTCTGGCCCAACATGTCAAAGATTCCTTCGGGAATACTATGTATGTACGGGCTTGGTTTGTCAAGTCCGTTTTTGTTTTTCTCTAAAAAAATAAAGAGGTGAAAATCATAGCTAAGAAAGATCTATTCATTAACGATGAAATCCGCGTTCGCGAAGTTCGTCTCGTTGGTCTTGATGGTGAACAACTAGGAATTAAACCATTATCAGAAGCACAAGCTATTGCTGATGACGCTAATGTTGACTTGGTTTTAATTCAGCCACAAGCTACGCCACCTGTTGCAAAAATTATGGACTATGGAAAGTTCAAATTTGAGTATCAAAAGAAACGTAAGGAACAACGTAAAAAACAAAGCGTTGTGACTGTTAAAGAAGTTCGTCTTAGCCCAGTTATCGATAAAGGTGACTTTGAGACTAAACTTCGTAACGGCCGTAAATTCCTTGAAAAAGGAAACAAAGTGAAAGTCTCAATTCGCTTTAGAGGTCGTATGATTACTCACAAGGAAATTGGAGCAAAGGTATTGGCGGAATTTGCAGAAAGAACGCAAGATATTGCTATTATTGAGCAACGAGCTAAGATGGATGGACGTCAAATGTTCATGCAACTTGCTCCAATTCCTGACAAAAAATAATTGTCAATTTTAAATATTTTAAGAGGAGAATTCTAAAATGCCAAAACAAAAAACTCACCGCGCATCAGCTAAACGTTTCAAACGTACAGGTTCTGGTGGATTGAAACGCTTCCGTGCGTTTACTTCACACCGTTTCCACGGTAAAACTAAAAAACAACGTCGTCATCTTCGCAAAGCCGCTATGGTGCACTCAGGAGATTTCAAACGTATTAAAGCAATGCTTTCAGGTCTTAAATAAGAATAAAGCATTTACTCAATATTATTAAGAATTATTTGGAGGAGAATATAAATGGCTCGTGTTAAAGGTGGCGTTGTATCACGCAAACGTCGTAAACGTGTATTGAAACTTGCTAAAGGTTACTACGGTGCAAAACATATCTTGTTCCGTACTGCAAAAGAACAAGTAATGAACTCTTACTACTATGCATACCGTGACCGTCGTCAGAAAAAACGTGATTTCCGTAAACTTTGGATTACACGTATCAATGCAGCAGCTCGTATGAATGGTTTGTCATACTCACAATTGATGCACGGTTTGAAATTAGCTGAAATCGAAGTTAACCGTAAAATGCTTGCTGATTTAGCAGTTAACGATGCAGCAGCTTTCACAGCTCTTGCAGATGCAGCTAAAGCTAAACTTGGTAAATAAGAATTAAAACAAACGTAAGTTCTACTTACAATCAATTAAGAGTGCTAAGATTACAGCTTAGTGCTTTTTTTGTATTCAATATAATAAAACATGTGAACTATTTATATCATTACCTGATGCGCTATGATTTAGACATTAAGAATTTTGAAATAGCGTGTTCGGGATTACCGTCGAAAAACGGTGATAAGATATTGTTGGCAAGGCAGGATTTATTATTTACTTGTGAGTTCGATTTTGGGTCTGCTAGAGTAATTAGAATGTAACTTCGACTTGGAAGGTGACCATAGGAGTACTAGAAAAAGATTATTTTCACTTATTGGTATAAGGCAAAAAACAACCAATCACTAAATGTAATAGTGATTGGTTGTTTTGATTATGTTAATTATGGGTTAGGAGCCGTCACTTGAACTTGATGACGATAAACTGCTACTAGAGCTTGATGAGCTACTGTGCAGTTGCATATAGCTTGGAGCTTTAAAGAGGTCAACGGTAGATTGGTTACCATTTTCGCTATACAAGCTTGTCGATTCATCACCTAGTTTTTTCTCTATCGATTTCAGGCTCTTCAAGGAGTCGGAGTAGGAAATCGACGAACTATCAACGGTTTCTAAACCAGTATCTGTATCAAAGCGGAGTAAATCTCCCGACTGAACTTCGTCACTAACGGAAAGCTGTTTAACAACGGCATTGCGGATCTCTTTTGTTGCCGCCGTAGTGCTTTCATCTGGGTTGGTGATTTCTTCACCAGTCGCTGTGTAGTAGAGATGTCCACTATAGCTTGTGTATGTAGGTGTGATATAATATCCAGCTGTTCTGAGAGCAACAGTTTGAGCGTTATCCTCAGAAAGCAAATCTTGTCCAAGTTGAACATAGTTGCTAGTATCGACACCAAGCAAGTGAAGAAGTGTAGGTAAGGCATCAACCTCACCACCATAGGTGTCGCTAATAAAGCCGTCTGTGTACCCTGGAATGTGAATCATAAATGGAACACGTTGGAGCATAGCATTATCGTACTCTGTCCAAGTTTCTGAATTTTTACCTAGTAGAGGAGCTAGGTTAGTATTTCTTGAATTTGAAATACCGTAGTGATCCCCATAAAGCACGATAATAGAATTGTCATATAAACCAGATTCTTTTAAGTAATTGAAGAAAGCCTCAATGGCAGAATCAAGGTAATTAGCTGTAGCGAAGTAACCATTAATGGTCTCATCATCAGTTTGAGCTAGTGGGAAACCTTCTTCATCAGATTCTCCGGCCAAGCTAGTGTAAGGATAGTGGTTACTTACTGTGATAAATTTCGTATAGAATGGTTGTTGAAGGTGTTCTAAATACTTAATAGAATCAGCAAACATGTATTTATCATTCAAGCCATATTGGAATGAATTTTCATCAGTTTGCTCTTGGAAATATGATGAATCAAAGAAGTAGTCATATCCCCACTGTTTATAAGTATTGTTACGATTCCAGAACGAACCGACATTACCATGGAATACAGCGCTAGTATATCCGCCTGTTTGAGCAAGAATAGAAGGAGCAGCAAACGCTGTATTATCTCCACCGTAGTTAACCATATATGACCCGCTGCTAAGTCCGAAAAGCGATGTTTCCATTAATGTTTCGGCATCGGAAGTCTTACCAGCCTTAATTTGGTTAAAGAAGTTTGAGAAAGAAATAGTTGAGTTTGAGTGATATAGCGAATTAAGGAATGGTGTTACTTCATAAGATTGTCCATCAACTTCCAGTTTGTAGTCAATCAAGAATTGTTGGAAACTTTCCAAATGAATAACGATAACATTTTTTCCTTGAGTAATACCATAATACTTAGAGTTTGGTGCTACATAATGTTCTGAAACGTATTCCTTAACCTCGGTCAAATCGTCAGCAGTTGCTTCACTACGTTCTTTTTCAGTTTGATAAGTTTGGTTAGCACTATAGACGGTGAAAGATGGTAAACCAAGCGCTCTAACGACATAGACATTTGAGAAACCACGAGTTAGCAATTCAGGTCTATCAATTTCCGCCGTAAAAAGGTTGATAGAGAAAAGCAGAGCCGATAATGCTGTAATCGCAAAACTAGCACGTTTGTTGAAAGGACGTTTATCTGTTTTTATTTTTTTTGTAGCAAATAAAATAATTAAGATAATGTAATCAAAGATATAGACAATATCCCAAACTCGCAGTAGATTTAAGGCAGCATCTCCTAAACCAGCAGAAACCTTACTACTTGCAAACATTGCACTAACAGTAATAAAATCAGAAAACTCACGGAAATAAATGGCGTTAGCGATAAGTAGAATATTTAAAATAGTGTAAATAATCCAACTAACGGCATAAAAAACACGTGTCCTCTTTATATAAAGGCTTAATCCAAGTAAAAGCAAACTCAGCGGAATGGGGTTGATTATTGAAAGGAAAACTTGATATAAATTTTCCAAATCAAGACTAAAGTCAACATGGTAAGCCCACATGGTTTTTAGCCAGTACATAAACAAAAGCGTCAAAATGAATCCCAAGCGTGTGTTTAGCACGTGTGAGATAACTTGTTTCAATTTTTTCACTGTAGGAACTTCCTTTATTTTTTTCCTAAAGATAAAATCTCAGTTTCAATTATATCATAAACATTTTTGTTATGTGTGAGAAATATAAAATTTAGTGGGAAAAATTCTGAATTTTTGATATAATAGGCTTCATGAACAGACTATACGTGGATTCTTTCGTTGAAAAGAAAATTAAGCGTGGTATTCAACTTTTGGATGGAAGAGATTTTCATCAACTTGATTTTGATAATCAGTTAGTCGCTGTTTACAATCATTCTCATCAATTTTTAGGGACAGCTTACTTGTCTCAACAAAATAAGGGGATTGGTTGGTTCTTAGGTTCAAGAAAAATTGAACTGACAGAATCTTATTTTGTGGGCTTGTTTACAAAAGCTAAAAAACAACGCCAAAACTTTGAAAATTCAGATTTGACGACGGCTTATCGATTATTTAATCAAGATGGAGATAATTTTGGTGGTGTGACGATAGATCGTTATGCTGATTTTGTTGTGTTTTCTTGGTATAATACGTTTATTTATCAGCATCGTGATGTCATTATAAATGCCTTCCAAAAAGTTTATCCAGCTATCAAAGGCGGGTATGAGAAAATTCGTTTTAAAGGACTTGATTATGAATCAGCTCACATTTATGGTCAAGAGGCGCCAGTATCATTTACCGTTTTAGAAAATGGTGTCAAATACAGTGTTTTTATGAATGACGGGTTGATGACAGGAATTTTTCTAGACCAACATGACGTTCGTGATACTTTGATTAATGAACTTGGTCTTGGAAAACGTGTCCTTAATATGTTTTCATATACCGCAGCGTTTTCAGTAGCGGCAGCAATGGGTGGCGCTATCGAAACAACATCTGTTGACCTTGCAAAACGCTCACGTGAATTATCACAAGCGCATTTTGAAGCGAATGGTCTTGCCTTGAGTAATCACCATTTTGTGGTAATGGATGTTTTTGAGTATTTCAAATACGCAAAACGTAAACAATTGACTTTTGATTTGATTGTTATTGATCCGCCAAGTTTTGCACGGAATAAAAAGCAAACATTTTCTGTAGCTAAAGATTATCACCGCTTGATTAGTCAAGCTTTGGAAGTTCTGTCAGAAGATGGCACCATTATTGCTTCAACCAATGCAGCTAACCTGACGGTCGCACAATTTAAAAAGCAGTTAGAAAAAGGTTTTGCTTCTGTTAAACATGACTATGTTCGTTTGCAACAATTGCCAAGTGATTTCACGGTTAACAAAGCAGAAGTCAACAGTAATTATTTGAAAGTATTTACAATAAAGGTTAAAAAATGAAAATAGTAGTACCTATAATGCCTAAAAATTTAGAAGAGGCACAGTCGATTGATATTTCGAAATTCGACGAAGTCGATATTATTGAGTGGCGAGCAGATTTCTTAGATAAAGATGACATTATGACTGTTGCACCAGTTATTTTTGAAAAATTTTCAGGTCGAGAAATTATTTTTACCATTCGTACGGATAAGGAAGGTGGTAACATTAACTTATCTGACGGTGACTATGTTGAGCTTTTGAAAAATATTAATGCTATTTACCACCCAGACTATGTTGATTTTGAATATTTTTCTCATAAAGAAGCTTTTCAACAAATGTTAGACTTCCCAAATCTTGTTTTGTCATATCATAATTTTGATGAAACACCTGAGAACTTGATGGAGTCATTTTCTGAACTAACAGCCCTTGCTCCGCGTGTGGTTAAGGTTGCTGTTATGCCGCAGAGTGAACAAGATGTGTTGGATTTGATGAATTACACACGTGGTTTCAAAACATTAAATCCAGAGCAAGAATACGCAATAATGTCTATGGGAAAACTTGGACGCGTTTCACGTTTTGCTGTTGATGTTTTTGGCTCTTCGTGGTCATTTGCTAGTTTGGAGCAAGCGAGTGCGCTTGGACAGGTTGCTCTTACAGATATGAAACATATTAGGGAGGTACTTGATGCAGATTGATGGATACACACGCTTAGCTGCGGTTGTTGCAACACCGATTAAACACTCTATTTCACCGTTTATTCATAACTATGCTTTTGATAAAACGGGTGTTAATGGTGTTTATGTCGCTTGGGATATTCCTGAAGAAGATTTGGCAATTACGTTAGAAAATGTAAAACGTTACGATATGTTTGGTGTGAACATTTCAATGCCTTACAAACAAAAAGTGATTCCTTACATGGATGAATTGACTGACTCTGCCCAATTGATTGGGGCTGTTAATACGGTTATTAATCGTGATGGCAAATTAATTGGTCACAATACAGATGGTATTGGTTTCTTTAGAAGTCTAGCGACATTTGCTGATTTTGATGTTAAGGATAAAACAATGACGATTCTTGGTGGTGGCGGAGCTGCCACAGCACTCATTGCGCAAGCTGCTCTGAATGGTGCTAGTCATATTAACATTTTTAACCAAACTCAGTTTTTAGAGGCGACACGTGAAAAAGCGCAAGAATTTGCCGACAAAACGGGAGTATCTATCGCTGTTTATCCAGTTGAAGATTTAAAAGCGATTCAAGAAAAAGTCTTAGCATCACAACTTTTCGTCAATGCTACAAGCGTAGGTATGGACGGAAAATCAATGATTATTACAGAAGATTTTGAATTCCCAGCAGGTTTGTTGGTTGCTGATACCATTTATCAACCATTTGAAACACCATTTTTGAAATTAGCTCGTAGCAAAGTTTTAACAGCTCTTAATGGTTTAGGAATGCTTTTATTCCAAGCTGCTGAAGCTTTCGAAATCTGGACTGGTGAAACAATGCCTACAGCTGAAATCTGGTCAGCGCTTGAAGAAAAATACAACACGAAATAAGAACAACTGATAGGTGACACGAATGAAATTGAATGTTAATCTCCCACAAACACCTTATGATATTGTGATTGAAAAAGATGTCCTATCAAAAGCTGGCGATTGGGTCAAAAAACTTTGGAAACCGCAAAAAATCGCTATTATTACTGATAATCATGTTGGCAGTTTATATGCTAAAAAGGTTAAGCTAAGCATTGAAAATGCTGGTTTTGAAGTGATTGTTTTTGACTTTTTAGAAGGTGAAGCTTCTAAAAATTTAAAAACAGTTAACAAAGCTTATGAATTTCTTGTCAAAAATGGCATGACACGCAGTGACGGTATTGTTGCGCTTGGTGGTGGTGTCGTAGGAGATTTGGCAGGTTTTGTAGCATCTACCTATATGCGTGGCATTCATTTCTTGCAAATTCCGACGAGTTTAACAGCTCAAGTTGATTCATCTATTGGTGGTAAAACAGGGGTTAATACGCTATTTGCTAAAAATATGGTGGGAACATTCACCCAACCAGATGGTGTTTTAATTGATCCTGAAACCTTACAAAGTCTTGGTAAACGTGAACTCATTGAAGGCATGGGGGAAGTTATCAAATATGGTTTGATTGATGATGTTGAACTTTGGGAAGAATTATCTACTATGGATGGCTCTCCTGAAAGTATCTTAGAACACGCTGAGAGCATTATTTACCGTTCGTGCAATGTCAAACGTAAAGTTGTTGTTGAAGATGAACTTGATAACGGTGTTCGTCTTTATCTTAACTTTGGTCATACCATTGGTCATGCGGTTGAAGCGACTGCTGGTTATGGAAAAGTCATGCATGGTGAAGCTGTTGCCATTGGAATGGTACAAATTTCGCGTGTTGCTGAGAAAAAAGGCTTGATGCCTCAAGGCATTACAGAAGAAATTTTTGACATGTGCCAAAAATTTGGTTTACCTACGGATTACAAACCATGGCATGTTGACGAACTTTATGGTGCTTTAATACATGATAAAAAAGCTCGCGGTAAAATGATTAAGACAGTTATTGTACCAGAGCTTGGTAGCGCAGCGATCAATCAGATCCCACTTAAAGAGATGAAAAAGTATTTGGAGAAGTAAAATGAGATATTTGACAGCTGGTGAATCTCACGGACCGCGTTTGACCGCAATTATCGAAGGAGTTCCTGCAGGGCTTCCTTTAACTGCTGAGGATATTAATATTGATTTTAAACGACGCCAAGGTGGTTATGGACGTGGTGGGCGTATGAAAATCGAATCAGATAAAGTAGAAATCACATCTGGTGTACGTCACGGAAAAACAACTGGTGCTCCAATTACCCTTCATGTCATCAATAAAGACCATGAAAAATGGCTTGATATTATGGCAGTTGAGGATATTGATGATAGCTTAAAAACAAAACGTAAAATTACTCATCCGCGTCCAGGGCATGCTGACCTTGTTGGTGGGATGAAATACCGTTTTGAAGATTTGCGTAATTCTCTTGAACGCTCATCTGCACGTGAAACAACAATGCGTGTAGCCGTTGGAGCGGTGGCAAAACGTATTTTAGCAGAGCTTGATATCGAAATTGCTAATCACGTTGTTGTTTTTGGTGGCAAAGAGATTGATGTTCCAGAGGGACTGACTGTTTCACAAATTAAAGAATTGGCTAGTCAATCAGAAGTTTCAATTGTCAATCAAGAGCGTGAACAAGAAATCAAAGATTATATTGACCAAATCAAAAAAGATGGTGATACTATTGGCGGTGTTGTTGAAATTGTTGTTGGTGGCGTTCCAGTTGGTCTTGGTTCTTATGTTCAATGGGACAAGAAACTTGATGCAAAAATTGCAGGTGCGGTCGTTTCAATCAATGCTTTCAAGGGAGTTGAATTTGGTTTAGGATTTAAAGATGGTTACCTCAAAGGAAGCCAAGTCATGGATGAAATTCTTTGGAACGAAGAAGAAGGCTACACTCGTCGTACCAATAATCTTGGTGGTTTTGAAGGTGGTATGACTAATGGACAACCAATTGTTGTTCGAGGAGTCATGAAACCTATTCCAACACTTTATAAACCTTTGATGTCAGTTGATATTGAAACACATGAGCCATACAAAGCAACGGTTGAACGTTCAGACCCAACAGCTCTTCCAGCAGCAGGTGTTGTTATGGAAGCAGTTGTTGCAACTGTTGTGGCAGATGAAATTCTTGAAAAATTCTCTTCTGATAATCTTGAGGAATTAAAAGAAGCTGTCGCTCGTCATCGTGATTATGTCAAACATTTTTAAAAACATAACATTTTGACAATTGGAGGGCGCGTGCTCTCCAATATTGCTATAAAGATTTGCAAATCAGAAATGGAGTAACTATGGAAAATAAAGTGATTTATATTGCAGGTTTAGGTTTGATTGGTGGTTCCCTTGCTTTGGGAATCAGACGTGATCACCCTGATTATAAAATCCTTGGTTATAATCGTTCCGATAAATCACGCAACGTTGCCCTTGAACGCGGAATTGTGGATGAAGTGACTGCTGATTTTAAGGAATTTGCGTCCTTAGCCGATGTCATTATATTAGCTGTGCCAATTAAGCAAACTATCGAATTTATTAAGGTTTTAGCTGATATGGATTTGAAAGACAATGTCATTATTACAGATGCAGGTTCTACAAAACGTGAAATTGTCGAAGCTGGTGAAAAATACCTTGCTGGAAAAAACGTTCGTTTTGTTGGCTCTCATCCTATGGCAGGTTCTCATAAATCTGGTGCTATTGCTGCTGAAGTCAATTTATTTGAAAATGCTTATTATATTTTCACGCCGTCAAGGCTGACAGATACTAGCACAATTGCTGACATGAAAGTTATTTTGTCAGGGCTTCATGCGCGCTACATTGAAATTGATGCTTCTGAGCACGATCGTGTTACAAGTCAAATTTCGCATTTTCCACATATTTTGGCAGCTAGTTTAATGGAACAAGCTGGGGATTATGCTTCGGAACATGAGATGACTAACCACTTTGCGGCTGGAGGTTTTCGTGATATGACACGTATTGCGGAAAGCGAACCAGGTATGTGGACTAGTATTTTACTAACCAATAAGGCTGCGGTTTTAGAACGTATTGATGATTTAAAAAACAGACTTGATGGCGTTGCGGATCTTATTTCGCAAAATGACGCCGATGCTATTTGGAATTATTTTAACCATGCCAAGGAAACCCGCAAGGAAATGAACATTCACAAACGTGGTGGTGTTGAAAGCGGCTTTGATATTTTTGTTGACGTTCCTGATGAAGAAGATGTTATCTTGGAAATCTTGGAATTACTTCGTGGAACATCTTTGGTTAACATTCATATTAACGAAGAAAACCGTGAGGATATTAACGGTATTTTACAAATTTCCTTTAAGAATATCAAAGATTTGGAACACGCTAAGAAAGTTATCAGTGAAAATACTGATTATAAAATTTATGTTAATTAAGGAGACTTACTATGGCAAATATTTATGATTTAGCAAATGAATTAGAACGTGGCATCCGTGCCCTTCCAGAGTATAAAAAAGCTGAAGAAAGTCGTGCAGCGATTGAAGCAGATGCGGCAGCTAAAGAACTTTTCAAAGAATTTACAGATTTTCAACAAGGGCTTTATGCTAAATTGCAATCTGGACAAATGCCTACTGGTGACGAACAAGCTAAAATGCAAGAATTAGGAGCTGAAATTGAAGCTAATCCAGTTCTGAAAGCTTACCTCGATGCGCAACAAGCTTTGTCAGTTTATGTATCTGACATTGAAAAAATTGTCTTTGGACCTTTGCAAGACCTTTTGAAATAATGATATTTTACAACCAGACATTCTTTGTTAGGTTGTTTTCGTAATTTCTGAATCAAAGGTCTATAATGAGTGATAACTTTATAAGGGGGAATGTTGTATGTCACGTAAGGTCGGAATTATTGGAATGGGGCATGTTGGGTCAACAGTTGCTCATGGTTTGATTGCTCAAGGTGCATTTGATGATTATGTTTTGATAGATATTAACGAAAAGAAAGTTACGGCGGATGCTGTTGATTTTACAGATACGGCAGCTAATCTCAATCAGCATGCTAATATCGTTGTTAATGATTATCAAGCGTTGGCAGATGCAGATGTTGTGATTTCAGCTTTGGGGAATATTGCTTTGCAGGACAATCCAGATGCGGACCGTTTTGCAGAATTACCTTTTACAGCAAAGCAAGTACCACTTGTTGCTAAAAAATTAAAAGAAGTTGGTTTTAAAGGTATTATTATTGCGATTTCTAATCCTGTTGATGTTGTGACTAGTCTTTACCAACATTATTCAGGACTTCCTAAGAAACGTGTCATTGGTACGGGAACATTGCTTGATACAGCACGTATGAAACGTGCAGTTTCAGAACGTTTCGGTGTAGATGCTCGTAGTGTCTATGGCTATAATTTAGGTGAGCATGGGAATTCTCAATTTACAGCATGGAGCCAAGTGCGTGTGAAGGGGCAACCTATTTCAACATTTACAGATGCTAAGACTTTGGACGAAATTGCTCATGAAGCGATGATTGGTGGGCATACTGTTTTCTACGGTAAAAAATACACTAGCTATGGCATTGCAAGTGCGGCAATCCGTTTAGCTTTGGCTGTTGTGTCAGATAGCCACGAAGGATTACCAGTGTCAAATTATTATGAACCGCTTGATACTTACCTTAGCTATCCTGCCATTGTTGGACGTGAAGGAATTATCGAGCAAATAAAATTGACATTACCAGCAGAAGAAGCAAAACTTGAAAATTCTGCCAACTTTATTAAACGTAAATTTGCAGAAAGTCTAAATTAAAGAAAAAAGAAATCCCATCTGGAAAATCAGGTGGGATTAGTGATTTAGCAAGTGATTTCGAACTTCAGAAATGAAATAAAGTGACCCTGTCACCACAAATAAGTCTTCTGGATTGTCGTCTACCATTGAGAGCCAGTCTTTGTAATCAGCAACTTTTGGGTATTGTTCTGGGTAGTCTGGCAATGCCTGCGCCTGATAGAAATCAAATGTTGTGACGGTTAAGTCATAGGCGGACAATTCTTCCAGCATTTGTGTTAAAGGCTTGCGATTTAGCCCTGCAAATAAAATGTGACTGTTTTGTTGAGCAAAGTCATTCTTTAGTAAGTCAACTAATTTGGCGATAGAATCTTCGTTATGAGCACCATCTAGCATTAGATTGGGCTTGAGGAGTTCACAACGTCCTGCCCAAACAGTCTCTTCCAGACCAGTTTTGATTGTAATTGGTGTAATAGCTGGCAATTGTTTTTGAAGTATCAATGCAGTCATAGCTGCCAAAGAAGCGTTAGCTTTTTGGTGTTTACCAAACATTTTTAGCTGAATATCTGGAATAATACTCTGATGATAAATCGTATCAAAAGCTCTGCCATTTTCCATAAACGAGAAACCTTTTCCTAACTCATAAATGCTGGACATTGTCTCTTTGGCTTTCTGATAAAAAACGCGTCGAACGGGCTCTGCCATTTTTCCAAAAATAAAGGGAACGTTTGTTTTTAAGACACCTGCTTTGTGCTGGGCAATCTCAGCTAGGGAATTGCCGAGTGTTTCTTGGTGGTCGATGCTGATTGAGGGGCAAATGACGGCTTTGGCTGTGAAAACATTGGTTGAATCGTAAGTGCCACCAATCCCAGCTTCGATGACCGCAATATCGACAGGATTAATGACTGCAAAATAATAAAACATGAGAGTAGTGACTAATTCAAATTCGGTCACTTTGCCGACCTTGTCTTGAAATTCTGCGCTATCGACAATCGGCTTAATAGCTTGAACTGTTTTGACCAAATCTTGGTCAGGGATTTCAATGCTATCAATAGCAATGCGCTCATTAAAACGAGTGATAAATGGCGATGTGAAAGTCCCAGTCTTGTAACCAGAAGCGGTTAAAATATGTTGTAAAAAGCTTGTTGTTGAACCTTTGCCATTGGTTCCGACGACGTGAATCGCAGGAAATTTATCTTGCGGATTGTCGAGTAATGCGAGTAAACACTGCATACGCTCAAGGCTCGGACGACGTCCGTTGGCTTTATGAGAATGAATCCAGTTTAATGTTTCAGTATAATTCATAACTTTTCTTTTTGATTAAATTCGTAAAAAAGAGGTGAGAACTTAGTGTACTTACCTCTTTTGAGTGTGATTGAGACGGTTGAAAATCAATAGAAAGAGCAAATAATCGCTGAAAACGATATTAGCACTAGTAACGATTACTCAGTTGTTTTGGTATTGCTATTTGTAGTGGTATCGTCAGAAGTTGTATCTGAACTTGATGGTGTTGTTGAACTTTGGCTTGTAGCAGAGTTTGAACTATAAGTTGTATCTGAACTTGAACTGTAAGTATTGTTATTAGAACCACTATTGTAGTTATTATTAGCAGAAGCAGAACTTGAATAAGTTGTCGAAGCGGAAGTGTCTGTTTTACTATCGCTGTCGCTTTCTTTGATGACAACAGTTGTTGTCGTTGTTGTTGATTTGTCTGCTGTCTTTGGGTTTGCCCCCTTTAAGGTATTGCTAATGGTAATACTTGCCACAATGATACTAAGAATAGAACCAATAAGAGCAACTGTTTTTTGAAGGGTAGAAAAGCCTGTTTTAATGTGTTTTGTTGGGGCAGCTGACTTATCGTTTTTTGATGATTTTTGACGTCTTGAGTATTTTTGAGACATGATTAACTCCTTTTTTGCATATGACTCTATTATAAAAAATTCTTTTTAAATGTCCAGCGTTAGAATTTTTTGTTTCAAAAATTATTGTACGCTAAATTCTTAAAGTTAACCTTAAAAAAACTTAAAATTAAAATTTTCACACCCATAAAAGTCTGTGCTATAATGGTAGTATTGATTTTTGTGAAGGAAGAAAAAATGATATATTTTGATAATTCAGCTACAACAATTCCCTATCCTGAAGTGTTGTGCACTTATCAGGAAGTTGCTAGCAAGATATTTGGAAATCCCTCGAGTTTGCATAATTTAGGAACAAAGGCTAGTCGTATTTTAGAAGCTAGTCGCAAGCAAATTGCGGATTTATTAGGGGTTAAGAGCACCGAAATTATTTTTACGTCTGGTGGTACAGAAAGTGACAACTGGGTACTTAAAGGTGTTGCCTTTGAAAAAGAACGCTATGGCAAACACATCATCGTTTCAGATATTGAACACCCAGCGGTTAAAGAGCCGGCAAAATGGCTAAGCGAACACGGTTTTGACGTTTCATATGCACCTGTTAATGACCAAGGTTTTGTTGATGTCAAAGCATTAGCTGCGCTTTTGCGACCAGATACAACTTTGGTATCAATCATGGCAGTGAATAATGAGATTGGCTCTATCCAACCAATTAAAGAAATCTCTGAATTATTAGCTGATAAGCAAGGCATTTTGTTCCATGTGGATGCTGTTCAAGCTATTGGAAAAATTCCATCGGCGGATTATTTAACTGACCGTGTTGATTTTGCAAGCTTTTCAGGGCATAAATTCCACAGCGTTCGTGGGGTTGGTTTTATTTATAAAAAAGAAGGTAAAAAATTAAACCCATTACTAGCTGGTGGTGGGCAAGAAGGCGACCTTCGTTCTACAACTGAAAATGTGGCAGGAATTGCGGCTACGGCTAAAGCACTTCGCTTGGTGACTGACAAAGAAGCTTATGCTCTTCCGAAAATTGCCAAGATGAAAGAAGTTATCTATGGCGAGCTAGCTAGGCATAAAGATATTGTCATTTTCTCAGGTAAAGATGACACATTTGCTCCAAATATCTTAACCTTTGGAATTAAAGGGGTTCGTGGTGAGGTTGTGCTTCATGCTTTTGAAGAACATGAAATCTACATTTCAACCACATCAGCTTGTTCATCAAAAGCTGGAAAACCTGCTGGAACATTGATTGCTATGGGGATTCCAACGAAATTAGCACAATCAGCTGTCCGAATCAGTCTTGATGACGATAATGACATGGGACAAGTTGAGCAATTTCTAACGATTTTCAAACAAGTTTACGAAAAAACCAAAAAAGTAAGATAATAAGAAAGGATAAAGAGAGTTTAAACTATGCAGTATTCAGAAATTATGGTTCGTTACGGCGAACTATCAACCAAAGGAAAGAACCGTATGCGTTTCATCAATAAATTGAAACGTAACATGAAGCACGTTCTTTCAATTTATCCAGATGTGCGTGTTGTTGCTGACCGTGACCGTGCTCACATTTATTTAAATGGCACAGATTACGTACCAGTTGCTGAATCATTGAAACAAATTTTTGGGATTCAAGCATTTTCACCGTCTTACAAGGTCGAAAAAAATCTTGAAACAATCAAAAAAGCTGTTCAAGATGTGATGAAAGACGTTTATCGTGAAGGACTTACTTTCAAAATTACAAGTAAACGTAGTGACCATGACTTTGAAATGGACAGTCGTGAGTTAAACCAATACCTTGGTTCTGCCGTGTTTGAGGTTTTACCAGATATCCAAGCTCAAATGAAAGGCCCAGATGTTAATTTAAAAGTTGAAATCCGTGAAGAAGCAGCTTACCTTTCCTATGAAAATATCAAAGGAGCTGGTGGTCTTCCTGTAGGAACTGCAGGAAGAGGAATGTTGATGCTTTCTGGCGGAATTGATTCACCGGTTGCAGGTTACCTTGCTCTTAAACGTGGGGTTGATATTGAGGCAGTTCACTTTGCTAGCCCACCTTACACAAGCCCAGGTGCTCTTAAAAAAGCCCAAGATTTGACACGTAAATTGACTAAATTTGGTGGTAATATTGATTTCATTGAAGTTCCATTTACTGAAATTCAAGA
The DNA here is from genome assembly GCA_934196125.1 of uncultured Streptococcus sp. Classification (GTDB taxonomy): domain Bacteria; phylum Bacillota; class Bacilli; order Lactobacillales; family Streptococcaceae; genus Streptococcus. The sequence continues at coordinate 51,199 of CAKPVT010000005.1, forward strand.
GGAAATCAAAGAAAAAGCACCAGAAGCATACTTGATGACTTTGACTCGTCGTTTCATGATGCGCATTACAGACCATATTCGTGAGGAACGTAATGGTTTGGTTATTATCAATGGTGAGAGTCTTGGTCAAGTTGCTAGTCAAACACTTGAAAGTATGCGAGCTATTAATGCTGTAACTGCAACACCAATCATTCGTCCTGTTGTTACAATGGATAAATTGGAAATTATTGATATCGCGCAAAAAATCGATACTTTTGATATTTCTATCCAGCCATTTGAAGATTGTTGTACAATCTTTGCACCAGACCGTCCAAAAACAAATCCCAAAATCAAAAATGTTGAACAATACGAAAAACGTATGGAGGTTGAAGGGCTTGTTGAACGTGCGGTTGCAGGCATTAAAGTAACAACAATCACTCCACAAGCAGACCACGATGAGGTTGATGACTTGATTGATGATTTATTATAGGAGATAAAAAGCTACCGTTGGTGGCTTTTCAGTTTGTCTTTTTAGGTAAATTCTGGCTCCTTTGCTAGAAAATGCTATAATAGTGCCTAGAGGTAAGATTAAGTGATGTTTGATAAAAAACAATGCTTGCTTGTTTGAGTTTTTTGCTGATTTCCTTGCTTGGTTCGGGTGTGTATAGTCTAGGTTTTGAAAAATCGAGCGCTAATACGACACAAACAACAGAAAAACAAGCACAAAACAAAAGCAATACGACGAAAACAGCGCGTGTCATGGTAAATGGTGATATTCTCATTCACAACGGGCTTTATGGAAGTGCTGAACAAGCTGACGGAAGCTATGATTTCACGCCATTTTTTGAATATGTCAAGGACTGGATTTCAAGTTCTGACTTAGCTATCGGTGATTACGAAGGAACGATTAGCCCTGATTACCCTTTGGGTGGTTATCCGCTTTTTAATGCACCCAGTGAAATCGCTGACGCTATGAAAGACAAGGGGTATGATGTTGTTGATTTAGCGCATAATCACATTTTGGATTCTGGGCTTTCAGGTGCTATTAATACGATTAAAACCTTTGAAAATCTTGGCTTGTCAACTATCGGTGTTTATAAAGAAAATCGTGATACGGAAGACATTCTCATTAAAAATGTCAACGGCATCAAAATTGCGATTTTGGGGTATTCTTATGGCTATAATGGCATGGAAGCAAATGTGGCAGATGAAGATTACGAAAAACATATGTCAGATTTAGATGAAGATAAAATGAAATCAGAAATTCAAGAAACTGAAAAGAAAGCTGATGTCACAATTGTCATGCTACAAATGGGAACAGAATACGCTCTTGAACCAACAGACGAACAAGTAACGCTTTATCATAAAATGATTGACTGGGGAGCAGATGTTGTGTTTGGTGGACACCCTCACGTTGCTGAACCATCTGAAACGCTTGAAAAAGACGGTGATAAGAAATTTATCATCTATTCAATGGGGAATTTTATCTCTAACCAGCGTTTAGAAACGGTTGATAATATCTGGACAGAACGTGGTCTCTTAATGGACGTCACTTTTGAAAAGAAAAATAATAAAACAACAATCAAGACCGTTGCCGCTCTTCCGACAATGGTTTGGGTTTGGAGTAAGGGTGTAACGGGCTCAGAAGGTTTTGTGCTTTCCGATTATCGAACGCTTGTTTTGGAAGATTTTATTGAGGGTGGAAAATATCGTGATATTCTTGATTTAATTATGCAAGAAAAAGTGGATACTGCCTATCAAGAAATGAATGATTTGGTGAATTTACAATGGGATTAAGTCGTCAAAAAGTTAACCTATTTTCAAAGAGTTATGAAGATGTTAAAAAATTATACCTAACTGCCTTTCCAGCAGTAGAACGGTTACCCTATTTTCCATTAGTTTTGAATGCTCATCGGCGTTTAGCGAATTTTTATGCCTACTATGATAAGGATAACTTTGTTGGTTTAGTGTATTTGTTGGAGAATGAAGAAGTTATCTATCTTTTCTTTCTTGCGGTTAATCCAAATATTCGTTCACGTGGCTATGGCTCTGCCATCTTACAAGACATTAGAAATTTAGCAGGAAAACGTCCGATTATTCTTGCCATGGAACCATTAGATAAAACTGCTGAAAATTATCATCAACGTGTTAAACGAGTTGCGTTTTATGAAAAGAACGGCTTTAATATCACGGATTATTATTATCATGAAGGAACAGAAGTGTATCAAGTCATGGCAACAGATGCCTCACTTAACATTCAAGTAGTGGAAAAATTAACGAAAAAAGCGGTGCTAGGCTTAATTGCTATTTCATTTGAGAAAAAATCAGAATGAAAACGTAATATTGCTAAAAAAACATAGCATATTCCTTGATTTAATCACTTTATCATGTTAAAATATGAACGTTGACTAAATGCACATCCTGTGCAACCGCACGAAAATCGTTCATAAGTAGCTTTCGAAGTTCACGATTTAGGCGAGTCTTCACAAGCGGAAAATCCGCAACAAAAATTTATAGGAGGTGCACGATGAGCACATATGCAATCATCAAAACTGGTGGGAAACAAGTTAAAGTTGAAGTAGGTCAAGCTATCTATGTTGAAAAACTTGATGTTGAAGCTGGTTCAGAAGTAACATTTAACGAAGTTGTTCTTGTTGGCGGTGACAAAACTGTTGTTGGTACACCAGTTGTTGAAGGAGCTACTGTTGTTGGTACTGTTGAAAAACAAGGTAAACAAAAGAAAGTTGTTACTTTCAAATACAAACCTAAAAAAGGTAGCCACCGTAAACAAGGTCACCGTCAACCTTACACAAAAGTTGTTATCAACGCTATCAACGCTTAATTTGGCAATATTATGATTCAAGCAACTTTTATTCGCCATAAGGGTAACTTGGAAAGTGTTGAACTGACTGGTCACGCTGGTAGTGGTGAGTATGGCTTTGATATCGTATGTGCAGCTGTCTCAACTTTATCAATTAACTTGGTTAATTCGTTAGAAGCTTTGGCAGATTGCAACGCTGATTTAGCTATCAATGAGATTGATGGTGGTTATATGAAGATTGATATCTCTCATGTAACTAAAAAGACAGATGAGAAAGTTCAACTTTTATTTGAAAGCTTTCTTTTAGGAATGACAAATTTGGCAGAAAACTCTCGAGAGTTTGTGTCAGTTCAAGTCATTGCAAACTAATTTGAAAAGAGGACACAACATATGTTAAAAATGAATCTTGCTAACTTGCAACTTTTCGCCCACAAAAAAGGTGGAGGTTCTACATCAAATGGTCGTGATTCACAAGCTAAACGTCTAGGTGCTAAAGCAGCTGACGGACAAACTGTTTCAGGTGGATCAATCCTTTACCGTCAACGCGGTACTCACATTTACCCAGGTGTAAACGTAGGTCGCGGTGGTGACGATACACTCTTCGCTAAAGTTGAAGGTATTGTACGTTTCGAACGTAAAGGTCGCGATAAAAAACAAGTTTCTGTTTACCCTATCGCAAAATAATAGCGTAAATAGATATTATTGAAAGTTTTGTCAATCTTGGCAAGGCTTTTTTCTACTATTTGTCAAGTATATCAATGCTTGGAAGATAAATTATTTTTGAGCAAGTGTTCATCAATAG
>CAKPVT010000006.1 GCA_934196125.1 uncultured Streptococcus sp.
AAGGACTTAGTCCTGTGCAATACAGAACTAAATCCTTTCACTAATATTTTTTGTCCAACTTTTTGGGGTCAGTACAGAACCAAGGTTCATCTTTTTCTTTATTTTCAAGGGCTTTGTGGTGGGAGAAGTTTTCAAAATAAAAAAGGTCAAAGTTTTATATGCTGTGTGACTCTCTTTTAAGCAAATTGTGATAAAATATAATTCAGAGCTTTTAATTGTGAGGAAAGAATGTCAGTTAAGAAGAGATTGAGCAAATTAAGATTTGTCAAAAAAACAACTAAGACAAGCAAAACAACCGAAACAACTGAAAAAAAAGTACGTAAGTTCAAAATTGTTAAAAAGCCGACTAGTATGACAAAACGTATTTATTTGATTTTTTCAATTATTGTTGTCCTGTTTTCAATTATCATTTTGAGATTGGCTCAGATACAAATTTTGAATAAATCATTTTATGACACTAAGTTGAATTCATCAACTACCTACAAAGTAACTTCGTCAAGTCCGCGTGGACAGATTTTTGATGCGGCGGGAAACCTATTGGTTTCTAATAATGTTAAGCAGGTCGTTACTTTCACACGTAGCAATACCATTACCGCTGAAGAAATGAAAAAACTTGCTAAGACTTTGTCAACTTTGGTAGATTTCACAGAGACAAACGTTACTACTCGTCAGAAAAAAGACTATTATCTAGCTGATCCTGATACTTATGCTAAAGTGGTTAAGAGTCTGCCAGATAAAGAAAAATATGATAATTACGGTAATAATTTAACGGAATCTAAAGTCTATGCAAATGCTGTAAAAGCAGTGACCGATGATGAGATTAATTACTCTGAAGATGAATTGAAATTGGTATACATTTTTAGTCAAATGAACGCTGCTTCGACATTTAGTACAGTTAATTTGACGACTGGCGACTTAACGGAAGAACAAATTGCTTATATCACGGCTAATCAGTCTAAATTGTCAGGAATTTCAATCGCAACTGACTGGGACCGTGAAACGCCAACGAGTTCCCTTGATTCAATTATTGGTACGGTTTCATCGAAAGACTCTGGTCTGCCAGCAGAAGAAGCAGATGATTACTTGGCAAAAGGTTATTCTTTGAACGACCGTGTCGGAACGTCTTATCTTGAAAAAGAATATGAAGAATACCTTCAAGGAACACACACTGTTCGTGAAATCACAACTGATAAAAATGGCAATGTGGTTTCAGATGAAGTGACAAGCGAAGGAAAAGCAGGGCAAAATCTGAAATTAACGGTCAATTCAGATTTCCAAGCGGGTGTTGAAAGTATTTTAAATCAGTATTATAGTGCTGATATTGCTGCGGGCTATGCAACCTATTCAGAAGGAGCTTATGCAGTTGCCTTGAATCCGCAGACAGGTGCCATTTTAGCAATGGCTGGACTTTCTCATGAAACAGGTTCGTCAACAACTACTCTTGATGCCCTTGGTACTATTAATGATATTTTTGTTCCAGGGTCAGTCGTGAAAGCTGCGACAATTAGTTCAGGTTGGGAAAATAATGCTATTTCTGGAAATCAGGTTATTGCAGACCAATCAATAAACCTAGCTGGTTCACCAGCCATCAAATCTTGGTTCACTGGTAGTGGTGCAACGAATATTACAGCTGTCCAAGCACTTGAGTACTCTTCAAATACTTACATGGTTCAAGTAGCTCTTAAAATGATGGGGCAAGAATATTATTCTGGAATGGCACTTGCCACAACTGGAACAAAAGAAGCTATGGAAGAACTTCGTGCTACCTATGCCGAATATGGTTTAGGAACAAGCACTGGAATGGATTTGCCAGAAACAACGACTGGTTACCTCTCAGAAGATTACAGCCCTGGTAATGTTTTAACAGAAGCCTTCGGTCAGTACGATTCTTACACATCAATGCAACTTGCTCAGTATGCTGCAACAGTCGCAAATGGTGGTAACCGTGTTGCGCCACACATTGTCGATAGTATCTATGATAATGATGGCACAACAGGACTTGGCAACTTGTCTAAAATGATTGATACTAATGTTTTAAACAAAGTTAATATTTCAAGCGATGAAATGGCTATTCTTCAACAAGGTTTCTATCAAGTGGTAAATAGTACAAGTGGTTATGCTACTGGTACTCACATGCGTGGAAATGTCACTATCGCTGGTAAAACAGGTACTGCCGAAACTTATGCTATTGACGCTAATGGTAATGCAGTGACAACAGTTAACTTGAGTGTTCTTGCTTATGATTACTCAAAAAATAATGATTCTAAAATTGCGGTTGCGGTTATTATTCCTCACTTAACAAGTGATGAGAATCACCCTAACCAACTAATTGCGCGCGACATTATTAACTTGTACATGTCAACATACGCTAATAAATAAAAAAGAAGTTCGAGTCGGCAAAGGTCGGCTCGTGACTTTATCAGAAGAAAGGAGAAACAATGCTTTATCCAACACCGATTGCAAAGCTAATTGATAGTTTTACAAAGTTACCCGGAATCGGGATTAAAACGGCGATTCGTTTGGCCTTTTACACGATTGGCATGTCTGACGAAGACGTAAATGAATTTGCTAAAAACTTGTTAGCTGCAAAACGTGAATTAACTTATTGTTCAGTGTGCGGGAATTTGACTGATGAAGATCCTTGCCAAATTTGTAATGATCAGACACGTGATTGTTCAGTGATTTTGGTGGTTGAGGATTCAAAAGATGTCTCTGCCATGGAAAAAATCCAAGAATATCACGGACTTTATCATGTCTTACACGGACTTATTTCACCGATGAATGGTGTCGGTCCTGATGATATTAATTTGAAGTCATTGATTACACGTTTGATGGATAGTGAGGTTAGTGAGGTTATTATTGCAACCAACGCCACCGCAGATGGTGAAGCAACATCTATGTATATCTCACGTGTCCTAAAACCTGCAGGAATCAAAGTAACACGCTTGGCTCGTGGATTAGCGGTAGGTTCAGATATCGAATATGCCGACGAAGTCACCCTACTTCGTGCCATAGAAAACCGAACAGAATTGTAGGATGTAAGAAAAGCAGCGTGAAGCTGCTTTTTTGCTTGTCACTTTTTCTATCATCTGATGTTTAAACTTGTTTGAAAGGAAGCTTCTTTTGTGGTATGATAAGTAGGAAATTGTAATAGAAAAGGAATTGAACTTGAGTTGGGTTTGGGGTTGTTTTTTGGTTCATGCTCGGCTTGCTGAAAAATGTATTAGGTGACCTTAACTTGGTATCTTTTTTCTGTTCAGGTAATTAAAGTTTATGGCAAAAGAAACGCTTGTTTTACTTTATGGTGGACGTTCTGCGGAGCGTGAGGTATCTGTTTTATCAGCTGAGAGTGTCATGCGTGCGATTAATTATGACAAATTCTTTGTGAAAACTTACTTCATCACACAATCTGGTGATTTTATTAAGACACAAGAATTTTCAAGCAAACCAGCCGATGATGAAAAGTTAATGACTAACGCTACTGTTGTTGAAAGTCAAAAAATTAAACCAAGTGATATTTATGAAGAAGGAGCAGTTGTTTTCCCTGTTCTTCATGGACCAATGGGAGAAGACGGTTCAATTCAAGGCTTCCTTGAAATTCTTAAAATGCCTTACGTTGGAACTAACATCTTGTCATCAAGTGTTGCCATGGATAAAATTTCAACAAAACACGTTCTTGAGTCTGCAGGTGTACCACTTGTTGCTTACGTGACTTATGTTGAAGGGGCTGACCTTGAAAAAGCGGTTGCTGAAGTAAATGAAAAATTGACTTATCCAGTCTTTATTAAACCAGCCAACATGGGGTCTTCAGTAGGAATTTCAAAAGCTGATGATGAAGAGGTGCTCCGCTCAGCTATTGACCTCGCCCTTAAATACGATAGCCGTATTCTTATCGAAACTGGTGTCAATGCGCGTGAAATCGAAGTTGGGATTTTGGGAAATGCTGACGTGCAAACAACATTACCTGGTGAAGTGGTTAAAGACGTTGCTTTCTATGATTACGATGCTAAATATATCGACAATAAAATTACTATGGATATTCCAGCGCATATCGATAGCAGCATTATGGAAGAAATGCGTGACTATGCAACAACAGCTTTTCGTGCTATCGGTGGCTGCGGTTTGTCACGTTGTGATTTCTTCTTGACAGAAGATTGTCATGTTTACCTTAACGAATTGAACACAATGCCTGGTTTCACACAATGGTCAATGTACCCACGTCTTTGGGAAAACATGGGACTTGCTTACCCAGATTTGATTGAAAAATTGGTTGAATTAGCTAAAGAAATGTTTGAAAAACGCGAAAGCCATTTGATTTAAAAAAGAAGCTGCACTCCAAAAGTTAGACAATAAATCTAACAATTGGGGTGCTTTTTAGATATGAATAACCTCAGAGATGGGATAACTCTCTGAGGTTTTTGATTTATAAATTAGCAAGCTTGCGTAGTTCAGGGATGCGCTGCAACCTTGGAACAACAAGCATGATGATGATAATACGAATTGGAATTTCAAAGATTTTTAACCAGCGTCCTGCTAGATATTGTGCCCAAAATGGAACGTAAAAATAAATCTGAACAAGCAGTGGTGTGAAGATAAAAGTGCTAATCAGCATGGTAACAAGTACTGCCAGAGTGACGTGAAGCCAATCTTTTTTATTTGACCATTTGAGCTCTTTTCCATAGAAGAAAAGTCCATAAAAAAATCCTTGAACAGCTTCCATCAAAGTCCACCAGATGATGAAGTTTCCTTGACCGCTTAAGAGATTATCAACGACATCAAGAATGGCAAAACTAATAAATCCCCAAATAGGACCAGCAACCATTCCGATAATGGCATTAACAATAAAAGTAAAGCTTATGACCAACTGTTCTGGAATGACTGGAATAGAAAACTTTCCAACAATGAAAGCCAGTGCAATTAGCGTAGCTAGGATCACGAGGCGCCTTGATGTGATTTTTGGTGTTTGAAAAATGTTTTTCATTTTTTGCTCCTTTTTACATTTGAAAACTAGAGCTGTTAAAAAATAACAGCGGATGCAATGATTCACCGCGCAAATTGCTTCGTTGTGTGACAACATCCCATTCACACACACTTAACGCGAATCATCTACTCTGTGCAAAACAAGCTTTGCAATTACATTGTACCATAAAAATCCCTGCATGATTGCTAAAATGTGGTATAATAAAAGGCGTTGACACTAGATTTTTAATGAAGGATTCAATATGAAATTAACATTGCATGAAGTCGCCAAGGTTGTTGGCGCTAAAAATACTATTTCGGAGTTTGATGACGTTCCCCTGCGACAAATTGAATTTGACAGTCGTAAGATTGAAAAAGGGGATTTATTTTTACCATTAAAAGGTGCGCGTGATGGGCATGATTTTATTGAAACTGCCTTTGAAAATGGTGCTGTTGCGACTTTTTCAGAACGTGAAGTAGCTGGTCATCCATACATTTGGGTTGATGATTGCCTAGAGGCTTTTCAAGCGCTAGCTAGCTATTATCTTGAGAAACAGCGTGTTGATGTTATTGCTGTGACAGGGTCAAATGGTAAAACGACAACCAAAGATATGATTGCTGCGGTTTTATCAACAGAATACAAGACTTATAAAACACAAGGCAACTACAATAACGAAATTGGTTTGCCATATACAGCACTTCATATGCCAGATGATACGGAGAAAATTGTCCTTGAAATGGGGCAAGATCATATGGGTGACATTCATCTGTTGTCAGAACTTGCAAAACCACATATCGGTGTGGTGACTTTGATTGGTGAAGCCCATTTGGAATTTTTCGGTAGTCGTGAGAAAATCGCAGAAGGTAAATTGCAAATTGTTGATGGCATGGATTCAGATGGCATTTTGATTGCGCCAGCTGACACAATCGTTGATTCTTATTTACCTGAAAGCCAAATGGTTATTCGTTTTGGTGATGGCGCAGAAATTTTTGTGAAAGATTTGCAAGAAAGTAAGGAATCGTTGACCTTTATGACAAATGTGATTGACCGTCCAATCACCCTACCTGTGCCTGGAAAATACAATGCGACTAATGCCATGGTGGCAGCTTATGTTGGTAAATTATTAGCCATTTCTGATGACGATATTGTCGAGGCTCTTGAGACAATCAAATTAATGCGCAATCGTACGGAATGGAAAAAAGCAGCCAATGGTGCTGATATTTTGTCAGATGTTTACAATGCTAATCCAACGGCAATGCGCTTGATTTTAGAGACATTTTCTAAAATTCCTGCCAATGAGGGCGGTAAAAAAATCGCTGTGCTTGCTGACATGAAAGAATTGGGTGAGCAATCTGTTGAGTTTCATAAACGCATGATTATGAGCTTGTCACCTGAAACATTAGATACACTCATTTTCTATGGGGAAGATATTGCCGAGTTGGCACAACTTGCTAGTCAAATGTTCCCAATTGGAAAAGTTTATTATTTCAAGAAAACAGCTGACGAGGATCAATTTGATGCCATGCTTGAAACTGTTCAAAAAGTAATGCAATCAGCTGACCAAATCTTGTTGAAAGGTAGCAACTCAATGCGGTTATCTAAAGTTGTTGAAGCACTGGAGGAATAGATTACTGTGGAGATGTTAAGGTTAAAGGAAGTGTTGAGGACTTAAGAATCATTTGCAAGGTTTCTTTATCGAGCTTTGTATTTTCTTGAGTTTTGTTTGCTATTTCTAGCTTGGTTCTTGAAACGTTAACCGTTTCCTCCACCGTTTTTCTTATTGGTGTCAAGTCTTGCCATTATTGGCGGATTTGCCATGTATTTGTGGAGTTTTTGGCGTTCAGGTTGGTCGATAGAGAAGATTTTAGCAGGGATTTTTGCGCTAGCTTTCTTGATTTTATTGCCAATGTCTAATTATCTGGAAACAAACGTTGATGATTTATCCATGGTTACCTTGTTTTTGTTATCAGCGAGTGTTGATAAGGACGATGAGCGGTTGATGACAGCGATTTTCTACTTCAAGCTGATTGTAGCAATCTTAGTGCTCTTTGCTTACAATAGTCATATTATTTCTGATATGACCATGTATCGAGCTGACAAAGATTTGATTAGGCATTCTTATGGTTTTATGCACCCAAATTCTTTGGGAATGTATCTGGTTGGTTTGTTATTTGATTTTTCCTTGGTTAGAAAGAGCTGTAAAGCTAGAGCAGGACTGGTCATGTTGCTTGTTTCTTTGTTGATTTTTGCGATTACCGATTCAAAGACAACATTTTTAATTGCTGGGGTCATCATTCTTTGCTATTTTTTGAAACCATTATACTAAAGTATCAGGTTTCTGGTTCTGTGATTATTCCACTGGTGATTGTGATGTTTGATGTGGGGCTAGGGCTTCCATACTTCTACAATGGTGATAGTAGCATTTATGCAATATTGAATCATTTGTTTTCAGGAAGATTGAATATCGGACATACGTATTTACAGCATTTCGGTGTTGAGTGGTTGCCACGAAATATCCCAACTTTTACCGAAATAAATGGGTATCCGATGTACGATGATAGTTTTTATATTGATTCATTGTTACGTCAGGGAATTTTTCTATTTCTACTGTATCCAATTTTTATTATTGCACAGTTGAGAGGGAAAAAACTGACACTATTCCATCCATACAATGTTCTTTTTGATAACTTTCTTTATCAATATCATGGAACACTATGGTGGCAGTCTTTGTATGTGTAGTATTCTCTTAATCAATTATTTTGCGGTTTCTGAGGAGAACACCGTGGGGAAATATTGAAATAGAGCCCACTTTTCGTTATAATAATAGAGTTATGAGTCCCATGACTCTATTTTTTGTATGGCAGAAAAGGAGTGGACCAATGTAGTCACTAAAGATTAGGTGATACGTTTATATAAAGAAGATAATTAAGATTAATAAGGAAATAAAATGACAATTCAAGATGACATTAAAAAACGTCGTACGTTTGCCATCATCAGTCACCCAGATGCTGGTAAAACGACAATTACAGAACAATTACTTTATTTTGGTGGAGAAATTCGTGAAGCTGGTACTGTTAAAGGTAAAAAAACAGGGAACTTCGCAAAATCTGACTGGATGGATATCGAAAAACAACGTGGTATCTCCGTTACTTCATCAGTGATGCAATTTGATTATGCTGGAAAACGTGTCAATATCCTTGATACACCAGGGCACGAGGACTTCTCTGAAGATACTTACCGTACTCTTATGGCGGTAGATGCTGCGGTTATGGTTGTCGATTCTGCCAAAGGTATCGAAGCACAAACGAAAAAACTGTTTGAAGTTGTTAAACACCGTAATATTCCAGTATTTACTTTTATCAACAAGCTTGACCGTGATGGTCGTGAACCACTTGACCTTTTGGAAGAATTGGAAGAAGTGCTTGGTATTGCAAGTTATCCAATGAACTGGCCAATCGGTATGGGAAAATCATTTGAAGGGCTTTACGATTTGTACAACAAACGTTTGGAACTTTACAAGGGGGATGAACGTTTTGCAGCACTTGAAGCTGGTGATGAATTATTTGCTAACAACCCGTTCTACCAACAAGTTTTGGAAGATGTTGAATTGTTAGAAGAAGCAGGAAATGAATTTTCAGAAGAAGCTATTTTGTCTGGTGATTTAACACCAGTATTCTTCGGTTCTGCCCTTACAAACTTTGGGGTGCAAACTTTCCTAGATACTTTCTTACAATTTGCGCCAGAACCCCATGGACATAAAACAACAGAAGGCAATGAAATCGACCCTTACGATAAAGATTTTTCAGGATTTGTCTTTAAAATCCAAGCCAATATGGACCCACGACACCGTGACCGTATTGCTTTCGTGCGTATCGTTTCAGGTGAATTTGAACGTGGCATGAGCGTGAATTTAGCACGTACGAAAAAATCAGTGAAATTATCAAACGTGACACAATTCATGGCAGAATCACGTGAGAATGTTGAAAATGCCGTTGCAGGTGATATTATCGGGGTTTATGATACAGGAACTTACCAAGTTGGGGATACGTTGACAGTTGGTAAAAATAAATTCGAATTTGAACCACTACCAACCTTCACTCCAGAATTGTTCATGAAAGTTGCTGCTAAAAACGTCATGAAACAAAAATCATTCCACAAAGGCATCGAACAATTGGTGCAAGAAGGAGCAATCCAATTGTACAAGAACTATCAAACTGGTGATTACATGCTTGGTGCTGTTGGTCAGTTGCAGTTTGAAGTGTTCAAACACCGTATGGAAAATGAATACAATTCTGAAGTTATCATGACTCCAATGGGTAAAAAGACTGTTCGTTGGATTAAACCAGAAGATCTTGACGAACACATGTCATCAAGCCGAAATATTTTGGCTAAAGACCGCTTCGATCAACCTGTTTTCCTTTTCGAAAACGACTTTGCACTTCGTTGGTTTGCGGATAAATACCCTGAAGTTGAACTAGAAGAAAAAATGTAATAATAAAAAGTCTGTGCATTGCTCAGGCTTTTTTGGTTATTAACATAAAAAAACAGCCCCGACGAATCAGAGCTGTTTCCTTGAGATTATGGAAAAGAAAAGTTTTAGGATGCTTATGTTTTAGTTTCTTTACCTTAAAGAAAACTTAAAAAAACATCAAAAAAAGCGCTATTAACTTTTTTACAAAATATTTAAATAATTGACACTATGAAAACGTGTTAATGATTTAAATGGACTTGTTTCCTATCTTTTTATTCTAGAATATGTTACACTAGAAAAGTTGTTAAACAACGAAATTAAAGTTTAATAAGGCAGCTTCGCACTGCCTTTTAGAAAGAGAAAAATTTGAAATTTACAGAACTTAACTTATCGGAAAATATCCTTGCTGCCGTAGAAAAAGCAGGCTTTGTTGAGCCATCTCCAATCCAAGAATTAACGATTCCTTTGGCTTTGGAAGGTAAGGATGTTGTCGGACAAGCGCAAACTGGAACAGGGAAAACAGCAGCCTTTGGCTTGCCAACTTTGGACAAAATTGATACAAATCGTAATCTTGTTCAAGCCTTGGTTATCGCACCAACACGTGAATTGGCTGTTCAAGGACAAGAAGAATTGTTCCGTTTTGGTCGTGAAAAAGGTGTTAAAGTCCGTTCCGTTTACGGTGGGTCAAGCATTGAGAAACAAATTAAGGCTCTTCGTTCAGGTGCTCATATTGTTGTCGGAACACCAGGTCGTTTGCTTGATTTGATTAAACGTAAAGCTTTAAAACTTGAACACGTAGAAACATTGATTCTTGATGAAGCAGATGAAATGCTTAACATGGGATTCTTGGAAGATATTGAAGCTATTATCAGACGTGTGCCTGAGACACGTCAGACACTTCTTTTCTCAGCTACAATGCCTGAAGCAATCAAACGTATCGGGGTTAAATTCATGCATAATCCTGAACACGTTAAAGTAGCTGCTAAAGAATTGACAACTGATCTTGTCGATCAATACTATATTCGTGTTAAAGAACAAGATAAATTTGATACAATGACTCGTCTGATGGACGTTGACCAACCAGAATTGTCAATCGTCTTTGGACGTACAAAACGTCGTGTTGATGAATTGACACGTGGTTTGAAATTGCGTGGTTACCGTGCTGAAGGCATTCACGGTGATCTTGACCAAGGCAAACGTCTTCGTGTCTTACGTGATTTCAAAAATGATAACATCGATATCTTGGTTGCAACTGACGTAGCTGCTCGTGGTCTTGATATTTCAGGTGTTACACACGTTTATAACTACGATATTCCTCAAGATCCAGAAAGCTATGTACACCGTATCGGACGTACTGGACGTGCTGGTAAACATGGTCAATCTATTACTTTTGTTGCACCAAATGAAATGGGTTATTTGTCAATTATTGAAAAATTGACGAAAAAACGTATGAAAGGTTTGAAACCAGCAACTGCTGATGAAGCCTTCAAAGCTAAGAAAAAAGTTGCTCTTAAGAAAATTGAACGTGACTTTGCTGACGAAAAAGTCCGTAACAGCTTTGATAAATTCAAAGGAGATGCGGTTAAATTGGCTGCTGAATTCACACCAGAGGAGTTGGCACTTTACATCTTGAGCTTAACCTTTAAAGACCCTGAAACTCTTCCGAAAGTTGAAATTGCGCGTGAAAAACCATTGCCATTCAAACCTTCAGGTGGTGGCTTTAACAACCGTAAAGGTGGCCGTGGACGTGATAACCGCCGTGGCGGACGTGATCGCAAACGTGATGACCGTGACAACGGCTACCGCGATTTCAAACGCACATCATCTAAGAACAAACGTGATTTCCAAAATAAAGATAACAAACGCCCACACCGCACATCAAGCGAGAAGAAAAATGGATTTGTTATCCGTAATAAAGGGGAAAGATAATAGTAAAACGCACTCTGCTTGAGCAGGGTGCGTTTTTGGGTTTCTATTGGTGTTCCTCTATATATTCCAGTTTTTGTTGTCGCGTTTTTTGTTTGAAGTAGCTTTCGGCGGACATGGCGGCTTCTTTGCTGTCAAAGCTTTCTTGGTAGATGAGTTTGACTGGTAGGCGGCTTCTAGTGTACTTTGCACCTTTGCCGCTATTATGCGTTTTGATACGCTTTTCAACATTGGTTGTGTAGCCTGTGTAGAGTGTGCCATCAGCACATTCGACAACATACATATAAGCTTTTTTAGTTTTTTCTTCCGTTTTTTCCATAATAAATTTCAAAAATATCGTCCGTATAGTCACCGTTTTCTTTGTGAACAAAGAGTGGTGGGAGAATTTTTAGCCCGTCAGTAGAGCCGTCTTTAATCGCTTCAATCAAAAGCATATTAGCATCTTTGCCCATTTTAGGATAAACAAATTGGATACGTTTTGGCGCTAGATTGTATTGTCTCATGGTATCAATGATGTCTAAGAAACGGTCTGGTCGATGTACCATAGCTAGTCGTCCGTTTGATTTGAGCGCGTGTCTGGCTACTTCACAAATTTCTTCTAAATTGGTAGCAATTTCATGTCTAGCAAGAAGGTAGTGTTCAGAAAGATTTTTCTTTGATGTTTCTGAAACCTTGAAATAGGGTGGGTTACACAGAATCAAATCAACACCAGAACGTGGCACGTGATTGAGCAGATTTTTCAAATCGTCATTAATCATCTGAACTTGGTTTTCTAGTTGATTGAGCTGGATTGAACGCTCTGCCATATTTGCCAAACGTTCTTGCAATTCTACCTCGATAATTGGTGCTTTGGTGCGTGTGCTAGCAAAAAGTCCTACGGCACCATTTCCAGAACAAAGGTCAACAATCAAGCCACGTGAAGGGATTTTTGGAAAACGTGACAGCAAGACACTATCGATAGAATAGCTGAACACATCTTTATTTTGAATAATTTTGACATCTGTCGAAAAGAGCTGATCAATACGTTCGCCAGCTTTTAAAATTGATTTAACCATGACATTTATTATAGCAAATTTTAGCTTTTCTCACTAGTTAGGTAATGATTTTTCGGCTTAAGCATGGTACAATGTTAAAGAATGATTGAAGAAAAAGGAGTAAATCTGTGTTTTATACTTATTTACGAGGATTAGTGGTTTTTCTACTTTGGATTATCAATGGAAATGCTCACTATCATAATGAGGACAAAATTTTAAGCAAGGATGAGAATTATATCTTGGTTGCTCCGCACCGTACTTGGTGGGATCCAGTTTATATGGCATTTGCTGCTCGTCCGAAAGAATTTATTTTCATGGCGAAGAAAGAATTGTTTACGAATCGTATTTTTGATTGGTGGATTCGTATGTGTGGTGCCTTTCCGATTGACCGTGAAAATACAGGGCAAAAAGCTCTTAAATACCCTATTAACATGTTGAAGAAAAGCAATCGTTCACTTGTGATGTTCCCAAGTGGTAGCCGTCATTCAACCGATGTTAAAGGTGGGGTTGCTGTTATTGCTAAAATGGCAAAGGTTAAGATTATGCCAGTCGTTTATGCAGGACCAATGGAATTAAAAGGGCTTTTGACTGGAGAACGTGTGGATATGAACTTTGGTAATCCAGTTGACATTTCTGACATCAAACGCATGAATGACGAGGGGATTGAAGAAGTGGCAAACCGTATTCAAACAGAATTTGACCGTTTAGATGCTGAAAATGCGACTTATCATACCAACAAGAAACCAAATCCATTAACTTACATTTACCGTATTCCTCTTGGACTTGTGGCGATTATCGTTGTTCTGTTGACATTGCTCTTTAGCTACATTGCAAGCTTTGTTTGGGATCCAGATAAGCACCGTAAAATGAAATAAAAACTAAAAGCTCAGCGATTTTGCTGGGCTTTTTCGAATAAATAAGTAAAGGCTCGTATGAGTCTATTTTTTATGTCAAAAGTGAGGTAGTGAGATGATTGAAGAAATAAAAGAAAAACTTTTGGAGAACAAAACATTGGCAGCGGTGTTGGGAACAATACTTGTCATGTTAATCGGATTTTTTGCTTGGTCAAATGTGACAAAGACAACAGTGGATGCGCAAAGTGACCTAACTGCCCTAAGCACAACTTTTTCGGCAAGTAGCAGCGCAAGAGATTTAAAAACAGAACGTTCAAGTTCGCAAACTGAAACTCAAAAAGTGTTTGTAGATATCAAAGGCGCTGTGAAAAATGAGGGTGTTTATGAGCTTTCAAGCGGTAGCCGTGTGACAGATGTGGTCAAATTAGCAGGTGGTTTTACAGAAGATGCTGATAAGAAGTCGGTGAATTTGGCTGAAAAAGTAACCGATGAAGCGGTGATTTATGTGGCAAGAGTCGGTGAAAATGTTGCTCCTACAACGACTAATTCACAAGCAAATGGCAGTACTCAACAGGAAGAAAGTTCAGATAAAATCAATCTTAATACTGCAACTTTGGCGGAACTCCAGACGATTTCTGGCATTGGCGCCAAACGTGCCCAAGACATTATTGACTACCGTGATGCCAATGGTGGTTTTTCATCAGTTGATGACTTGGCGAATGTGTCTGGTATCGGAGAAAAAACACTAGAAAAGCTAAAATCTGAGGTGACCGTTGATTAAATATTTTCCCATTAAGCCAATTCAATTAGCTTTTTTGCTCATTTTGCTCTATTATTTTTGCCTTTCAAAAGTGATTGGGTGTTTGATGTTTCTCTTGCTAGCCTTGGTGTTTTTATGGCAACAGTATGGTTGGAAGGCTTGGTGTCAAGTTTGCTTGTGTTTAAGCTGTTTTGCGGTATTTTTTCTGACTAAGTCTAATCAGACAGAGCAGGCTTATCAAGCAGCACCAGCTCATTTAACAAAAATCCAGATGATTCCTGACACGATTTCGGTCAATGGGGATTTGCTGTCCTTTCGAGGTAAGGAAGCTGGGCGGACTTATCAGATTTTTTATACCTTGAAATCGGAGAAAGAACAGCATTTTTTTAAGACATTAAATCAAACGGTTGTTTTATCTGGTGATATGGACTTGGAAGAAGCAACGCCCCAGCGGAATTTTGGTGGTTTTGATTATCGTACTTACCTTAAACATGAAGGCATTTATCGTGTGGCAAATTTGTCGGCGATTAACAATGTTGAACTTGTTCATAAGATGACTTTGTGGGAGAAGCTACATGATGTTCGACGAAAGGCTATTGTTAGTATTCAGCAACATTTTCCTGCTCCTATGCAACATTATATGACTGGGCTTTTGTTTGGTTATCTGGATAAATCGTTTGATGAGATGAGTGATGTTTACACGAGTTTAGGAATTATTCACCTCTTTGCTCTTTCAGGCATGCAGGTCGGCTTTTTTGTGGGGGCATTCCGCTTTTTATTTCTACGTCTTGGGTTACGCCGAGATTATGTGGACATACTACAAATTCCATTTTCGATTGTTTATGCGGGGCTGACTGGCTTTTCTGTTTCGGTGATTCGGAGTTTAATTCAGTCTGCTTTTACAAATCTTGGTATTAAAAAATTAGATAACTTAGCTTTAACTTTGTTTGTTCTTTTCATAGTTATGCCAAATTTTCTACTGACGACGGGAGGCGTTCTTTCGTTTACTTACGCTTTTATTCTCAGTTTTATTAACTTTGATGACATTAGTCGCTATCAGAAAATCATTGCGGAAAGTTTGACGATTTCATTAGCCAGTTTGCCCTTGTTAATTCATTTTTTTGCTGTGTTTCAACCGTTATCTGTCTTATTGACAGCAATTTTTTCTGTGGCATTTGACACTATTATGTTGCCAATGCTATCAATCATTTTTATTTTATCGCCCTTGGTTAAACTGACTTGTTTTAATGGTTGTTTTGTTTTCTTGGAAACTGTTATCAAGAACACTAAGGCAATTTTGGGCGGTCCGATTGTGTTTGGTAAACCAAGTCTTGGTATCTTGGTGCTACTATTTTTAACGTTAGGCGTGCTTTATGATTGCTGGCGACGAAAGAAAATGGCAATTTTTCTTGTCAGCTTAGTAGCTCTGCTATTTTTTCAAATCAAGCATCCGCTAGAAAACGAGGTGACGGTGGTTGATATTGGGCAGGGAGATAGTATTTTTGTGCGTGATGTTAAGGGGCATACGCTGCTAATTGATGTGGGCGGAAAGGTGAGTTTTAGTGAGAAGAACGCATGGCAGGAGCGGCTGACGGATAGCAATGCGGAGCGAACGTTGATTCCTTATCTCAACAGTCGTGGCGTTGGAAAAATTGACCAGTTAGTTCTGACGCACACAGATACTGACCACATGGGAGATATGCTGGAGGTGGCAAAGCAGGTGAAAATTGGTGAAATTCTGGTTAGTCAGGGAAGTTTGACAAAGCCAGATTTTGTGGCGAAATTACAAGCCATGAAAACCAAGGTGCGCGTGGTAACAGCTGGTGATGTTTTGCCAATTATGGGAAGTCACCTGCAAGTGCTTTATCCGAGCCAGACTGGTGATGGTGGTAACAATGACTCGGTGGTGCTTTATGGGAATCTTTTGGGTAAGAATTTCTTGTTTACAGGAGATTTGGAAGAAGAAGGCGAGCAAGAGTTGATAGCAACTTATCCCAATCTGCCGGTTGATGTCTTAAAAGCAGGGCATCATGGTTCAAAAGGGTCATCAAGCTCAGAATTTCTCGCTCACATTTCACCGCAAATTGCTTTGATTTCCGCAGGGCAAAATAACCGCTACAAACATCCTCACCAAGAAACACTTGAACGCTTCCGAGTTCAAAACATGACCATTTACCGCACAGACGAACAAGGCGCTATCCGCTTTAGAGGATTAAACCACTGGAAAATCGAAACAGTAAGGTAGGGGAATTGAAAAGATTTTTTCTTCAGATTAAAACCATGAGTTTTTCTCATGGTTTTTTGTTATAATATCTTTATGATTGCAATCGAAGAAATTGATAAATTACGAAAAGAAAATCTTAGTTTGATTACGGTGGTGACAGGTGAGGACTTGGGACAATTTTCTCAGCTGAAAGAGCGTATGATGGCACGTGTTGGTTATGATAAGGATGACTTGATTTATTCTTATTTTGATATGGCTGAGGTTGATTATCAAGATGCGGAAATGGATCTTGAAAGTCTGCCATTTTTTGCTGATCAAAAGGTGGTTATTTTTGATAATTTGCTCGACATCACGACAGCTAAGAAGTCTTATTTGGATGATAAGGCACTCAAACGTTTTGAGGCATATTTGGAAAATCCCTTGGATACGACGCGCTTGATTATTTTTGCACCAGGGAAATTAGACGGCAAACGTCGCTTGGTGAAAATTCTTAAACGTGATGCACAGATTTTTGAAGCGAGTGAATTAAAAGAAGCAGAGCTAAAAACGTATTTCCAAAAATTGGCTCACAAAGAAAATCTGACCTTTGATTCAGGTGTTTTTGAGGCTTTGCTTTTGAAATCCAATTATGATTTCAGTGAGATTTTGAAAAACATTGCTTTTTTGAAATCTTATAAAAAAGATGGTCATATCACGGCAGATGATATTAATCAAGCCATTCCCAAAACGCTTCAGGATAATATTTTCGACTTGACGCAGTTTGTTTTGAATGGCAAAATCGATGCGGCGCGCGAGCTGATTCGTGATTTGCGTTTGCAAGGTGAGGATGAAATCAAATTGATTGCGATTCTGTTAGGGCAGTTTCGCATGTTCTTGCAAGTCAGCATTTTAGCCAGTCAAGGTAAAAATGAGCAGCAAACTGTAACGGTGCTGTCAGATTATCTTGGACGTCGTGTCAATCCTTATCAAGTTAAGTTTGCTTTGCGTGACTCTCGTACGCTTTCAATGCCGTTCTTGAAAAAAGCTCTGGCGGTATTGATTGAAACGGATTATGCCATTAAAACGGGGACATATGATAAGGCTTATTTATTTGATATTGCTATCTTAAAAATCGCTCATGAACATCACTAATCATGCCTTGAAAAAAGTGGTCAAATAATTTGCTAGCTCTGCTATTTTCCTATAAAATAAAGGTACAAAAATGAAAGAGGTAATTAGCATGGCTATTATTTTACCAAAACTACCTTATGCATATGACGCTCTTGAGCCTTATATTGATACAGAAACAATGACAATTCACCATGATAAACATCACGCTACTTATGTGGCAAATGTAAATGCGGCGCTTGAAAAGCATCCAGAAATTGGAGAGGATTTGGAAGCTTTGTTGGCAGATGTTGACAGTATTCCAGCAGATATCCGTCAAGCGGTGATTAATAACGGTGGTGGGCATTTGAATCACGCCCTTTTCTGGGAATTGTTATCGCCTGAAAAACAAGAACCAACAGCGCAAGTGTTGGCTGCGATTGAGGAAGCTTTTGGCTCATTTGACGAATTCAAAGCTGTTTTCACGCAAGCTGCGACAACTCGCTTTGGGTCAGGTTGGGCTTGGCTTGTGGTGAATGAAAATGGCAAACTTGAAGTGCTCTCGACAGCTAATCAAGACACACCAATTTCACAAGGAAAAGCACCAATTTTGGCACTTGACGTTTGGGAACACGCTTACTATCTCAAGTATCGCAACGTTCGCCCAGATTACATCAAAGCTTTCTTTGACGTTATTAATTGGGAAAAAGTTGCTGAGCTTTACTCAAAAGCAACAAAGTGATTTCAACGTATCAAAAATCCTTTAATTAATATGGCTCTTTAATTTATAGATTATAGATTATTTATCAAGCAGGACGTTAATCTGAGAAAACTCGATGATGTTCTGTTTTTTTGTGGCGGAATGTGATATAACAGCAAGGAATAGGGAGGAATTTTGCATGTCAGGACATAATAAATGGAGCAAAATTAAAAATAAAAAAGGTGAATCAGATGCTAAACGTGGCGCGATTTTCAATAAATTGTCACGTGAGATTTTTGTAGCTGCTAAAGCAGAGGCTCATGGGCAACTAGGGAATGATCAATTTAATGCACATGGTTCTGTTTCTGGCTCAAGTTATACTGCTGATGCTAAAGCGAGTCTTGGTTTAGGACAATTTACTGACAAAAATGGCAAGAGTCACTTTGGAGTACAGGCAGAGGTTGGCGCAGATGCATATATTGTTGAAGGAGAGGCTAAGGCTGGATTTACAATATTTGGTGTAAAATTTAATGTAATGGGAAGTGCTGGTGTTGGGGTTGCGGCTTCAGCTAAAGCCGGTGTAACTGCTGATAAAGCAGAAGCGAAATTCAAATTAGGTCCATTTGGATTAGGGCTTTCTATAGGAGGATAAGTAATGAAAATTACACAGGTAAACCTTAAAACCCAAGGAGATACTAAAAATTTTCAAATATTAAAAAGTATAAGTGCTGAAAGTCCTATTGATAATTGGGAAACAATAATAGAAGTAACGAAAAATGAGAAGAATAATTATGAATTTGAATTGAGTGGACAGAAATTTAAAGTATTTAATATACCAAAAATATCTTCCAAAAATGAAAAAATTTATGCTCAAGATATTGATGATTCAAAGAATCAATTTATTTCAAAAAGTTCATTTAATAATTTATTTTTGGTAAATCAATGGGATCTTAACTTTCAAAATAATGAAAATCTTTATAGTTTAAGTAGTGTTCCATCAGGAACAAAAGGATATATTTATCCAATAAAGAGAAACAATAAACCAGTTGCCGTTTTTTGTCAGTCAAATGTTCAAATAAATGGAAATTTTCAAATTACTTTATATACGATAGATAATCAAGTAGTTGATGAAATAGTTGGATTGTTTTTGATAAATTACGTAGTTTTAAGTCCTGACTTTTTGAATCTTGGTATCCTATCGGCTAAGAAAACATGGTTTTATTCATTTTCTGGACGAAAAAATCTAACAAAGGCCCATATTGATATGCTACCAATAAATAACCGCCCTTCTAAAATAGAAGCAATACTATGGGTGATCATTGGTCTCTTATTAATAATTGTAGTAACTCTTGTTAAGCCGTTAATAGTGATTACTATCTTATCTGTATGGATTCTTTTAGTAATAATTAATATTTTTAAAAATATAAAAAATAGTAAGGAAACTCAAGTATGAAAATAAACAATGAATGGTTAACTATAGGTACGACAGTCCTATTAAATGCAGGAAATGTAAAAAAAATAAAAGAAGATTTTTGGGGAAAGCAAGAAGGACGGCCTGATGTGAATGACTTTAATAATGGATTGCCGAGGTGGTAGAATGAAAAAAATAGATTCAGTGATTTCTAATATTGAAGTTACATCTGAAATGATAGATAAAAATATCACTTATCATACAACAGCTACTGATATGAATAGGAATGGTAACTCCATTATTTCATACAACTTCAAAGAGTTTATAGCTCTTTTAGGAAGTTTTGTTTTCCCAACAATATTTTTTTGGGTAGCGGGATTTGATTCAAGTGGGGTAGCTCTTGAAGATATGTATAGGTTTAATTTGATAAATATTCTGTTAGTATTAATTTTAATTATAAGTCTAGTACTTTACTTTTTCTTTAAGTATACTTATCGTTCGAGATTTTTGGACAGATTTAGATTTAAAATTATAATTGTTGGTTTACTTGAAGTGAGCTTGATAATATACGGGAGCTTGTTTTTATTCAATATTTTTCCCCATTCCAATTTTTTCCTAATGTCATTGACGCTAGTAATATATTTTATTTTTTCTATTTTGT
Organism: uncultured Streptococcus sp.; assembly: GCA_934196125.1. GTDB lineage: Bacteria > Bacillota > Bacilli > Lactobacillales > Streptococcaceae > Streptococcus. The sequence goes on from CAKPVT010000006.1 coordinate 20,088, forward strand.
TGATTAAAGTAATTCTAGAGGTTAAAATAAAGGAAACTTTGAATAAGAAATACGAGCAGAATTTAAAAATTTCTAAATGGGGCTATTATTTAAGTCGTTATCCAGCGGTAGTTTTAGGAGTGATTATTATGGGGGCTTTTGTTTATAAATCTGCTAAATCAGTATTTATTTTGACACATAATGATAATCCGGTTTCATTTCTTTATAGTCTTATAGGAGGCATTGGGTTTCTTCTGATAGGTTTAAGTATTTCCTTGCTTCCAACTTTATTATTTGATAGTGAACTATATATTCGAGGGAAAATATTACAAAAAAATCCTGAATATTTTCGTAAAAAATTTGAGTTTTCTAAAGAAGAGTGGTATGCGAATAACAAAAGGTAGAGTGAGAAGTGAAAAAATCTTTTCAATACTAAGAATATACTAGGTGAAAAATACTTTAATAAACATATTAAAAATAAAGGGGAGTTCAAATGAACAATATTGAAAAATTGTTACCTTTATTTGATATTCAAGGGAAATTGAATCGTTATGTGGAAAGTTTAGACCAAGATATTGAGAAATTAAAAAAAGACTTGAGATTGCTTCAAAATTTTGGGTCACAAGTACAAGGGTTATTTAATAACAGTTTGAATAACTTTAAAATTACAATGCAAAGTGTATTGGTATTAAACAATACGAAAGTAAATAGTGATGGTACATACACACTTCCTGCAGGAGTAGATGGAAGTTGGTTTACTGAAATTAAAAGTACAGAACCAAGTAAAGATGAGTTATTAGAAATAGCAAATCGTACTGGAATATCATTTGAAGATTTTATAGCTATCTATCAGTCTTTAAAGAATTCTTCAGAAGGTAAGAGATTTCTTGCAATTTTAGGACTGATGAAACCAGGCAAGCTTACTAAAAAAGAATTTTTTAAAAAGGGCTTGCATGGAGAGAACACTTTTCACTACTTAATGCAGGATTGGCGCTCTATAAAAAAATATTTAAGAAGTTTGGACAATCCAGCAGCAAAAAAACTATTATCTTCGATGGATGGAAGTTTTAATCAATTTTTGAAAAAAATAGAAAAATTAAAAGATTTTAAAGGGATATCTAAATATACTAAACCATTAACTAAATATTCTCCTTTTTTTTCAAATCCAGCTAAAGAGGTGACAAAAAAATAGGAGAGATAGGAGGAAAGGCATTAAAAAATACAAAACTAGTAGGTAAAATAGCAGGTAAAGTTGGCTGGGCAGGTATGGCTTTTGAGATGGGATATGATGTAGTTACAAATTTAAATAAGGAAAAAGGAGATACTTTTCAGAAAGTTGGGAAATCAGTAGTTCATGTAGGAGTGAATCAATTGAAAAGCGCTGGTCCAATTGAAGGGGCTTTGGCAGGTGCGGCATTTGGAGGTCCTATTGCTCCTGTTACTACTGCAGTAGGATTTATAGCTGGAACTGCTAATGTTGTTTGGGGAGCTATCTCTCCTGAAAGTAAAGACAAAGTTTATGGAGCAATTGAAAAAGGGGGAGACTGGGTAGTAGATAAGATAGATGATGTAGGGAAATCTATTGGAAAAGCTGCACAAGGGACATGGAATAGAGTTTAGTGGAGGTAAGTATGCATATGGTTAAAAAATTATTTGGTGCGTCTTTTGAGGAGTCTAATAAAATAGCATACAATTTATTTAAAGAAAAAAAATGGTATGATACAGGAGCAGAAGGTAGTCAGAATATAGGTTCAAGAATTTTTAATATTGTCCTTTGGATTGCTTTTAGTATTGGGTTTTATGGAATAGGCGTTGGAATGCCTGAAACGGCATTTGATAGTGATTCTGTTAAATTTAATTTAGGTGATATTTATTATGGGATTAGTAATTTTAATTTTCTTAAAAGCTTAATTCTCTGGATAATTATTTTATGGGGATTATTATTATTAAATATTTTTCCTAAATCTAATTATTCAGTTACTCGATTATTTGAGATAGGGAATCTCTTTTTTATAACTTTGCTGTGTATGTTATCAATTATGCCCATGTCTCTAGGTATGACGCTTGGAGCTACAGGTTGGTTTGGCTTTAGTATTATCTGTATTTATGGTTTGATATTCTTTGTTAAAACATTAGTTTCAAGAATAAGGAAAATTAAGACCGAAATGTATGGTGAGCTAACTGACAGTTCTTTTAATATTATTATGGATAAGTTGTGGAATTTTCTAAAAAAAATATGGCTTTTTTCACTTGCAATAGTTGTTCTTAATATTTTGATATTAAGAATAGGGATGTGGGGAAGTTTTAGTTTGTGGAGTTTTATATGTATGTTTGCAGGACCGATTTACTTTGGTCTTCTTACGTTATTTAGTGCGGGAACATTGAAATTGTATGTTAATAGTTTTTATCTTGTAAAATATGCAGAGCAGTATCGTGTTTTATGGAAAGTAACAGACGAGCAATGGTATGGAAAACGAAGAGCGAAAAAACTTGCTAAAAAGAAATTAAAACAAGAAAGAAAGGGAAAATAAAATGACAGAAAAATTATTACCACTGGGTACAATTGTTTATTTAAAAGAAGGAACTGCAAAACTTATGGTTGTTGGAAGAGGAGCAGCTTTTGAAGATGAGGAAGGGCGAAAATTTAGTGATTATGTTGGTGTGATTTATCCAAATGGAATTGATCCACAAGATGCTTTATTTTTTAATCACGAAGATATCGATAAAGTAGTTTTTAGAGGGTATTCAGATGATGAGGAAGAAAGATGAATCGGCTACACTAGACTAGACAGAAAAAATAAGGTGTGTAGAATAATAAAAAACACACTGGAGGATTTTTCATGTCAAGACGTCAACGAAGAACCTATTCAAAAGAATTCAAACAACAAATCGTCGATCTCTATCTCGCTGGTAAGCCTCGCGCAGAAATTATTCGAGAGTATGAGCTTACGCCTTCTTTCGATAAATGGATGAAGCAAGCACAAAATTTGGAATTCGCCCAAGCACAACTTAGCATGATTCCGCAAAATTACGTTAGCCTTGATGACGAACAAGCAGACACTTTGGAAACGCTCGTTGATAAACTCGAAGACGACGATGATGTCCAAGACGTTTATACCAATATGGCAGAATAAAAAGAACGGAAAATTTTCGTTCTTTTTTAGATTATTTCACAAACATGGCGTCGCCGAAGCTAAAGAAGCGGTAGAGCTCGTCAATGGCGTGTTGGTAAGCATCAAGGACAAATTCACGTCCTGCAAAGGCAGACACTAGCATGACAAGTGTTGATTTTGGCAAGTGGAAGTTTGTTGAAAAAGCATCAACCACTTTAAATTCATAGCCAGGTTTGATGAAGATATTCGTCCAGCCGCTGTCAGCTTTGATGTCGCCGTTGAATTTTGAACCGATAGTTTCAAGCGTGCGGATAGATGTTGTTCCGACAGCAACGACACGTCCGCCAGTAGCTTTCACGTCACGAAGCGTTTGGGCAGCTTCTTCAGACAGCGTATAAAATTCAGAGTGCATTTCGTGTTCTTCGATATTATCGACAGACACTGGGCGGAAAGTTCCTAGCCCAACATGAAGGGTCAGATAGACAAGTTTAACACCTTTTGCCTCGATTTTGGCAAGCAAATCTTGAGTGAAGTGAAGCCCAGCAGTAGGAGCGGCAGCAGAACCATTTTCTTTAGCATAAACGGTTTGGTAACGGTCTGGGTCATCTAATTTTTCATGAATGTATGGTGGCAATGGCATTTCGCCAAGGCTTTCCAAAACTTCAAGAAATATACCGTCATAAGCAAATTCAACGATACGTCCGCCGTGGTCCAATTCTTCAACCACAGTAGCGGTTAAACGTCCGTCACCAAATGACACCTTAGCTCCGACACGCAAGCGTTTTGCAGGTTTGGCAAGAACTTCCCATTGGTCACCTTGTGTATTTTTCAAAAGAAGCAATTCCACATGACCGTGTGTGTCTGTTTTTTCACCGTAAAGACGGGCAGGAAGCACACGCGTATTGTTCATAACAAGTGCATCCCCAGGGTTTAATTCATCTAAAATATGGTCAAAATGAGCATCAACCATTTCATGTGTCTTGTGGTCAATGACCAAAAGTTTTGAACTATCTCGTTTTTCAAGAGGAGTTTGAGCAATCAATTCCTCTGGTAAATTAAAATCAAAATCATTGGTATTCATAGTAAATCCTTAATATTTATATTCTCAACTTTACATTATAACACGAGAACTATTTCTCGTCATCTGATCGAGGGTAATTGTAATCGTTTTAAAGAGATGATATAATAAAGATGAATTTATTTAGAATGATTCTAATCAAAAACAACTCATTACTCACTAATGGAAGGTAACGGATATGACAATTAGGGATTATGCAAAGTCAATTGTTTACGGTGGTATGGATGGCATTGTCACAACGTTTGCTGTGGTAGCAGGAGCTGTCGGTGGTAATTTGGGGATTAAACCGATTCTTATTTTAGGATTTTCAAATCTTTTAGCAGACGGTTTTTCGATGGCAGTTGGTGATTATTTAAGCTCTACGACAGAAGAATCTGCGGTCAAAGCAAAAGCTGTAAAAAATGCAGGAGCAACCTTTATGTCATTTATCACTTTCGGCTTAATTCCTTTACTGTCATATCTTTTGATTAATGTTTTTAGTCTCTTTAAAATACATACATTTCTGATTGCTTGTGTCTTGGTATCATTTGCCTTGGCCTTACTTGGTTTGGTGAAAGCAATCATTACAGGTAGCAGTAAGAAAAAAGAAATTTTTAGAACCCTACTTATCGGCTTAATCGCTGCGCTTTTTGCCTATTGTGTCGGCGAAGGTCTCGGAAAATTAGCAGGAACACGCTAGCAAAATTCACTCATTTATAATGAGTGGATTTTTTTAAACAATTCCCTTGACAAAAAATTGGTATATACCATATAATAAAAATAGATAAGAGGTCTATACCAAAATAGAAGATGCTGGAGGATTTAAAAATGAAAGTGATTCGTGTTAATAATCAAGTTGAAGGTGGTCAAGTGGCATTTTCTCTTTTGAAAGATGAAATGGCTAAGGGAGTTAAAACATTGGGACTTGCGACAGGTAGCACACCACTTAGTTTCTATAAAGAAATCAGAAAGAGCAATCTTGATTTCTCAGATATGACTAGCATTAATCTGGATGAATACGTTGGTTTGGCAGCTGACAACGAGCAAAGTTATCGTCATTTTATGCAAGAAAATCTTTTCCAATACAAACCATTTAAAGAAAGTTTTCTTCCTAACGGCTTGGCAGAAGATTTGCAAGCAGAAACACGTCGTTATGACCAAGTGATTGCTGAACACGGTATTGATTTTCAAATTTTGGGAATTGGACGCAATGGTCATATTGGTTTTAATGAACCTGGGACACCATTTGACGTGACAACACACATTGTTGATTTGGCAAAAGACACCATTGAAGCAAATAGCCGTTTCTTTACCAGCATGGATGATGTTCCAAAACAAGCCATTTCAATGGGGATCAAATCAATCATGGCTTCTAAAATGGTTGTTTTAATGGCTTATGGCGAAGGTAAAGCTGACGCTATCAATCAAATGATTAATGGACCTGTCACTGAAGAATTGCCAGCGAGTGTTCTTCAAAATCACCCTAATGTTGTCGTGATTGTAGATGAAGCCGCAGCAAGTAAATTAAACTAATAAACGTAAAGTCTGGGTTTTGACACTCAGACTTTTACTGTCTAAAAATTACTAATAACATGGTAAAATAGAACCATGCGTTTAGATAAATTATTAGGTCAGGCTGGTTTTGGGTCGCGAAATCAGGTTAAAAAATTAATTCGCAGTCGCCAAGTGTATGTGGACGGTCGTTTGGCTGAAGCGGATAATCTCAACGTTGAGCCCAGTCTGCAAAAAATCACAGTATCAGGAAAACAAGTCAAACAGTCATCAGAGAAATATTTTCTTCTCAATAAACCTGCTGGCGTTGTTTCAGTAGTGTCTGATAAAGAACATCAGACAGTGATTGATTTAATCAAAGGAGCAGACCGTGTTCCAAAGCTTTATCCAGTCGGACGACTTGACCGCAGTACCGAAGGCTTGCTTCTCATTACCAATAACGGTCCGCTAGGTTACCGAATGTTACATCCCAAATATCACGTTGCCAAGACTTATTATGTCGAGGTTAATGCGTTTTTAGCTGATGATGCGCCAGCATTTTTTGAAAATGGAGTGTCCTTTGATGGTGGAACGATTTGTAAGCCTGCTAAGCTTGAGATTATCACGGCAAGTACAGAAACGAGCTCTGCTTATGTCACGATTTCTGAAGGAAAATTTCACCAGATTAAAAAAATGTTTTTAGCCTACGGTGTAAAAGTGACCTATTTGAAACGACTAACGTTTGGAGAATTTCAACTGGGCGATTTACCAAGCGGACAATATCGTGAGTTGACTTCTACCGAAAAAGAAATCTTGAAAAATTATCTGTATTAGATATCAGATGTTTTTCAGGATTTTTTCGAATAAAATAGGTAGGAGGTGTGACGTGTTATCAGCGCTTGATGAAAACGGAAAATTAGTGTCTTTGTTAGACGTTATCCCAGCCAACCAAAATTTTGTTTGCCCAGCTTGCCGCTCTGCTGTGCGTTTAAAAAATGGCAAAGTTATGCGTCCGCACTTTGCTCATGTTTCTTTGGATAAGTGTGATTTTTATAGTGAAAATGAAAGCAGTGAGCATCTTCAGTTAAAAGCGGCGCTTTATCATGCTGTGTCGCGGACTGAACAAGTCGTGGTTGAAAAAGTTTTACCAGATTTACATCAGGTGGCTGATTTATTTGTCAATGATAATTTGGCTTTAGAAGTGCAATGTTCGCGCTTATCAGAACAGCGATTATTTCAACGCACAAAAGCCTATCAAAGTCATGGTATTCAAGTGCTTTGGTTGTTGGGTGAAAAGTTGTGGCTCGGCAATCGTTTATCACCTTTGCAACGTCATTTTCTTTATTTTTCGCAGAATATGGGCTTTCATTTGTGGGAGTTGGATGTCACAAAACAGCTCATTCGTTTACATTATTTAATCTATGAAGATTTGCATGGCAAGGTTCACTATCTAACTAAGACTTGTTCATTTTCAGATGATATTATGGCATTTTTTCGACTTCCTTATCGGCAGCAGAAGCTTTCAACTTACGAGGTAAACCAAGACCAAACCTTATTAACTTATATTCAAAAACAGCTATCTTCTCGCCATTCAATTTGGTTAAAAAGGCAAGAAGAGGCTTATTTGCAAGGGAAAAATTTGCTAAGTTTGCCTTTATCGGCTTACTTTCCACAAATTCGTCCTTTTGATTTTTCTGAGGGGTTCTGTCAGATTTCCCAAGATTTATCACCGTTTTACGAAAATTTTCATCGCTTTTATCAAAATCAAACAGAAAAAGAACGTCAATGGCTTTATCCACCAGCTTATTATGATAAAATGGTAAATAAACCTCAAAAAGGAGAATGTGATGTCAGATAATCGTAGTCATATTGATGAAAAATACCAATGGGATTTAAGCACAGTTTTTGCCACAGATAATGCTTGGGAAGCGGAGCTGGCTAGTCTTGATAGTGATTTAGAAAATGCTAAAGCTTACAAAGGGCGTTTGACAGCGTCAAGTAATGATTTGCTTGCTATTACGGAAAGTTACCTTGCCTTGTCGCGTCGTTTGGAGAAGCTTTATGTTTATGCTTCAATGAAAAACGACCAAGATACAACAGTAGCCAAATACCAAGAATACCAAGCTAAAGCAACAACAATCTATGCCAAGTTTAGTGAAATTTTTGCTTTTTACGAACCTGAATTGATGCAATTGTCTAAAGAAGCTTTTGAGGATTTCGTGGCAGAAACACCAGCTTTATCTGCTTATGCACATTTCTTTGAGCAAGTTTTCAAACGTCAACCGCATGTTTTGTCACAGGCTGAGGAAGAATTGTTAGCAGGTGTGCAAGAAATTTTTGGAGCTGCAGGAGAAACATTTGGGCTTTTGGATAATGCTGACATCATTTTTCCAATCGTTCTAGATGATGAGGGTAAAGAAATTCAGCTAACGCATGGTAATTTCATTAGCTTGTTAGAATCAAAAAATCGTGATGTCCGCAAAGAAGCTTACCAAGCTTTGTATGCAACTTATGAACAATTCCAACACACTTATGCGAAAACCTTGCAAACCAATGTCAAAGTGCATAACTATGAAGCGCGTGTTCATCATTTTAAATCAGCACGTGAGGCAGCACTTTCGGCTAATTTTATTCCAGAGTATGTTTATGATACCTTGATTGAAGCGGTCAATGATAACCTGCCTTTGCTTCATCGCTACGTGGAACTTCGCAAGAAAATCCTTAAACTGGATGATTTGAAAATGTACGATATTCATACGCCACTTTCTGAAATGGATATGTGTTTTAGCTATGAAGAAGCTTTGGCAAAAGCTGAAGATGTCTTGGCTGTTTTTGGCAAAGAATATTCTGAGCGTGTTCATCATGCTTTTACAGAACGCTGGATTGACGTCCATGTCAATAAAGGCAAACGCTCTGGTGCCTACTCTGGTGGTTCGTATGATACCAATGCTTTCATGCTGTTAAATTGGCAAGATACCTTGGATAATTTGTTTACCTTAGTTCACGAAACGGGGCACAGCTTGCATTCGACATTTACACGTGAAAATCAACCCTATGTTTATGGAGATTATAGTATTTTTTTGGCAGAAATTGCTTCAACAACTAATGAAAATATTTTGACAGAAACACTTTTGAAAGAAGTTGATGATGACAAAGAACGCTTTGCAATTTTGAATCATTATCTTGATGGTTTCAAAAGTACCATTTTCCGCCAAACACAATTTGCGGAATTTGAAGATATCATTCATAAGGCAGACCAAGCTGGAGAAGTGTTGACGAGTGATTACCTCAACCAACTTTATGCCGACTTAAACGAGAAATATTATGGCCTCAGCAAAGCAGACAACCCAGAAATCCAATACGAATGGGCACGCATTCCACATTTCTACTACAATTACTATGTTTACCAATACGCCACAGGATTTGCGGCAGCTAGTTATTTAGCTGATAAGGTTGTTCACGGTACACAAGCTGATATTGACCGCTACCTTGATTATCTGAAAGCAGGTAATTCTGATTATCCGCTTAATGTGATCAAAAAAGCTGGTGTGGATATGACAACAAGTGCTTATCTGGACGCTGCTTTCCGAATTTTCGAGGAACGCTTGGGTGAGTTGGAAGCTTTAATTGAAAAAGGAGCACATCTATAAAATCATAGCGAGGTTGGGCACATTCTAACCTCGTTTTTATGTTATAATAGAAAAAATTTGGGTAGGTGCTGGCATGGAAATTAGGAAACTAGATGTTAATGATGGAGCGGCTTACCGAGCTTATCAAACGTCTTTGGAAAATGACGAAAATCCCTTTATCACGATACGTGAGATTGGTGATTTTAAAACCTTTGTGGAAAATAGCAGAGCGCAAGAAACACAAACTACTAACCCTGACTATTCAACGATGACGACCGATTATGCCTTTTTGAATGGGGAAATTGCTGCGCTTATATCTTGGTCGTTGGCAGCTGGAAAAGGGCAATCTTGAGACGATTGGTGGACATATTGGCTATCAAACCTCACCAGAATTTAGACGACAAGGTATCATGACCAGACTTCTCAACTTTGCCCTTGAGCAATATGCCAAACGTGACATCAATCCTGTGCTTATCACAGCGCGTGAGGACAATATTGCCAGTCGTAGAACAATTGAAAAAGCTGGCGGTATTTTGGAAAATATTATCGATTTAGAGGATGAGCATCATCTAGCGCGTTATTGGATTACCTTGGACTTGGAGAATTCAGATTAATATTGAAATGAGGAGACAGAAGTGACAACATTTATTTGGGATTTTGACGGAACTTTGGTGGATTCCTACGAAGCGATTGGGCAAGCCTTGCAAGTGACTTATGCGCATTATGGATTGGCTTTTGATGAACAATGGATTATGGATTTTATTATCAAAGAATCGGTTAAAGCTTTGCTTTATCAAGTGGCAAAAGAGCAAGAATTAGATTTTGCGGAGCTATTAGCTTTCTTTAAAAAAGAGCAGGAAGCGCGTGATTATCTGATAAAACCCATGCCACATTTAATAGAGGTTCTTGCGGCAACCAAACAAAAAGGAGTGACACACTTTGTCTATACGCATAAAGGTATCACGGCAAATGATGTTTTAGAAAGATTAGGCGTGCGTCAGTATTTTACAGAAGTGGTGACATCAGCAAATGGCTTCGCTCGTAAGCCTGAACCCGAAGCGATTAACTACCTTCTTGAAAAATATGATTTGGATAAAACAAGTACTTATTACGTTGGTGACCGTCGTCTTGACGTTGAATCCGCCGAAAATGCAGGCATTAAATCAATTAATCTCGGTCAACCGTCATCAAAAATCAATCAACACATTGCCGATTTATCCGATATTGTGCCACTTTTTAATGACTAAAAATCAAAGAAAGCCTATTCACAACGGGTTTATTTTGCTATATAATAAGAGTTATGGTTAAATCATATTCAAAAACAGCAAATCACAATATGCGTCGTCCCGTAGTGAAAGAAGACGTTGTTCGCTATATGCGAACACATCAGAAGCAAAATGAGGGCTGTCTGGCAGAATTGGAAGCATTTGCTCATCAAGAAAATATCCCTATTATTCAGCATGAGGTTGTGGCTTATTTTCGTTTTTTGATGCAAACATTGCAGCCAAAAAATATTTTAGAAATTGGCACAGCTATCGGATTTTCAGCACTTTTAATGGCAGAAAATGCCCCAGATGCGAAGATTACGACACTTGACCGTAATCCTGAAATGATTGCTTTTGCTAAGGAAAATTTTGTCAAATATGACACTCGCAAACAAATTACTTTGGTTGAAGGGGATGCTGTTGATACTCTTTCGACACTTGAGGGGGAATTTGACTTTGTTTTTATGGATTCAGCGAAATCAAAATACATTGTCTTTCTGCCAGAAGTCTTGAAACATTTGAAAGTCGGCGGAGTCATTGTCTTTGATGATGTTTTCCAAGGCGGGGATATTGTCAAGCCAATCGAAGAAGTGCGCCGCGGACAACGGACAATCTATCGTGGGCTTCAACGATTGTTTGATGCGACACTGGATAATCCAAATTTAACAGTAACCTTACTTCCGTTAAGTGACGGATTATTGATGATTCGTAAAAATACAGCAGATATATCACTGTAAAATTAAGCAATATTTAAGTTATTGTGATATACTAGTGGAGTTAAAGATAAATTAAGGAGTTTAATAACATGGCCAACAAAGAAAAAAAAGGGTTCAAGAAAGTAAAAACTGAGAAAAAACCTAAAGATTTTTCAAAAGTAAAAAAAGTTGTTCAAAGTAAAGTTTTCAAAGGTGTTTCTATTGCCGTGGCTTCAGCTCTTATCGGTGCTGGTGTTACTTACCTTGCTACAAACAACAATTCTGAAACTAAAGCTCTTGTTACAATGAAAGGTAACACAATTACAGTATCAGACTTCTACAGTGCTGCAAAAAGTTCAAAATCTTCACAACAAACAATGTTGAACTTGATTTTGTCACGTGTCTTTGAAGACCAATATGGAAGCAAAGTTTCAGATAAAGAAGTGACTGAAGCTTACAACAAAACTGCTTCATCATATGGTTCATCATTCTCAAGTGCACTTCAAGCTGCTGGTTTGACAACAGATACTTACAAGCAACAAATTCGCACATCAATGTTAGTGGAATATGCTGTTAAAGAAGCTGCCAAAGATAAATTGACAACTAAAAACTACAAAGAAGCTTACAAAGATTACACCCCTGATACAACAGCTACAGTTATTGCTTTGAGCGACGAAGACAAAGCTAACTCAGTTCACGACCAAGCAACTGCAGATGGCGCTGATTTTGATAAAATCGCTAAAGAAAACACAACAGCTAAGAAAACTGAATACACATTTGACTCAGCAGATACAAAACTTCCGACAGATGTTATGGATGCTGCATTCAAACAAGATGAAGGTTCAGTTTCAGATGTTATCAAAGTAATGAATTCTTCACCATATTCATACACTTACTACATCGTTAAGACAACTAAGAAAACAGATAAAAACTCTGATTGGAAGACATACAAAAAACGTTTGAAGAAAGCTATCATGGCTAAATATCAAAACGACACAAACTTCCAAAATCAAGTTATTGCTAAAGCTCTTGATAAAGCTAACGTGAAGATTAAAGATAACACCTTTGCAAGTATTCTTTCACAATATGCAACAAGCTCATCATCAAGTTCTTCAGCTTCATCATCAAAAGCTTCATCAACTTCTTCTGAAGCAAGCTCATCAAGTTCAACAGAAGAATCATCAACAACTGAATCATCTACAGATTCAGCTGAATAAGCTACTTGACCAGAAGCTTAAAATACAGTACAATTAAAAGGATTGAGAATCGTTTTTAAAGTTTCAGATTCAGAAAAGTGGCGGATGTTGCGAGCCATGGAAGAATTTAAAAATGTGCTACTCATGTTTTCTTACCTTTAGGCTTTGAACATCATCTTCTGATGACATCAAGTAAAAGAAGAAAAAACAATTTAAGATATAAATGAAGAATGACAAGTTCATTGAATAGAGGTGGTACCGTGGCTGTTTGTCACCCTCTGTATGTGGACTTGTCGTTTTTTGATGGATGATTTCAATCTATGGCAAGCGTTGAAAGACCGCTTAGTAATAAGAAAAGGAAAGATGTAATGAAACAATTAACTAGTGCGCAAGTACGCCAAATGTGGTTAGATTTTTGGAAATCAAAAGGTCATTCTGTTGAACCTTCAGCAAACTTGGTTCCTGTAAATGACTCAACATTGTTATGGATTAACTCAGGTGTTGCAACCCTTAAAAAATATTTTGACGGTTCTGTCATTCCTGAAAATCCACGTATAACAAATGCACAAAAAGCTATCCGTACAAACGATATTGAAAATGTTGGTAAGACAGCTCGTCACCACACAATGTTTGAAATGTTGGGAAATTTCTCTGTTGGTGATTATTTCCGTGATGAAGCTATTACTTGGGGATATGAATTATTAACAAGCCCAGAATGGTTTGATTTCCCTAAAGATAAACTTTACATGACTTACTATCCAGATGATAAAGATACTTACAATCGCTGGATTTCACTTGGTGTTGAGCCAAGCCACTTGATTCCAATCGAAGATAACTTCTGGGAAATCGGTGCTGGACCTTCAGGACCAGATACAGAAATCTTCTTTGACCGTGGTGAAGATTTTGACCCAGACCACGTTGGTATCAAACTTCTTGCTGAAGATATTGAAAATGACCGTTATATCGAAATCTGGAACATCGTATTGTCACAATTCAATGCTGACCCAGCTGTTCCACGTTCAGAATACAAAGAATTACCACACAAAAACATTGATACGGGTGCTGGTTTAGAACGTTTGGTTGCAGTTATGCAAGGGGCTAAAACAAACTTTGAAACTGACCTCTTCATGCCAATCATTCGCGAAATTGAAAAATTATCTGATAAAACTTATGACCCAGATGGCGACAATATGAGCTTCAAAGTGATTGCCGACCACATTCGCTCACTTTCATTTGCTATCGGTGATGGTGCCCTTCCTGGAAATGAAGGTCGTGGCTACGTGCTTCGTCGCTTGCTTCGCCGTGCTGTTATGCACGGTCGCCGTCTTGGTATCAAGGAAACATTCTTGTACAAATTGGTTCCAACTGTTGGTAAAATCATGGAATCATACTACCCAGAGATTCTTGAAAAACAAGACTTTATCGAAAAAATTGTCAAACGTGAAGAAGAAATATTTGCCCGTACAATCGATGCTGGTTCAAGCATGCTTGATGAATTGTTGGCTGATTTGAAAGCTGCTGGCAAAGATACGGTTGAAGGTAAAGACATCTTCAAATTGTACGATACATACGGATTCCCAGTTGAATTGACGGAAGAATTGGCTGAAGATAAAGGTTTCAAGATTGACCATGCTGGCTTTGAAGCTGCTATGAAAGAACAACAAGAACGTGCTCGTGCCAATGTTGTTAAAGGCAGCTCAATGGGTATGCAAAACGAGACATTGTCAAGCATCACTGAAGAATCAGTTTTTAGCTACGAAGATGAAGTCCTTGATTCTACATTGTCAGTTGTCATCGCTGATAACGAACGTACAGAAGCTGTTTCAGAAGGTCAAGCATTGCTTGTCTTTGCTAAAACACCATTCTACGCTGAAATGGGTGGACAAGTGGCTGACCACGGTGTGATTAAAAATGATAAAGGCGATATCGTTGCGCGTGTGGCTGATGTTCAAAAAGCACCAAATGGTCAAGCTCTTCATACAGTTGAAGTCTTGGCAAGCTTGTCAGTTGGTACAACATACACTCTTGAAATCGACAGCAAACGTCGTCACCGTGTGATTAAAAACCACACAGCAACTCACTTGCTTCACGCTGCACTTCACAATGTTATCGGTGAACACGCTACTCAAGCTGGTTCACTTAATGAAGAAGGCTTCTTGCGCTTTGACTTTACTCACTTTGAAGCTGTAACAGCTGAAGAATTACGTCAAATCGAAGAAGAAGTTAACCAACAAATTTGGAATGCTATTCCTGTTAAGACTATTGAAACTGACATTGATACTGCGAAATCAATGGGCGCAATGGCTTTGTTTGGTGAAAAATACAGTAAAAACGTCCGTGTTGTCAAAATCGGCGATTACTCAATCGAACTTTGTGGTGGAACACACGTTTCAAATACAGCAGAAATCGGAATCTTCAAGATTGTCAAAGAAGAAGGGATAGGTTCAGGAACACGTCGTATCCTTGCTGTAACAAGTAAAGAAGCCTTTGAAGCTTACCGTCAAGAAGAAGAATACCTTAAAACAATTGCTGCTATACTTAAAGTCCCACAATTGAAAGAAGTCACTAATAAAGTCGCAAGCTTGCAAGAACAATTGCACAAATTGCAAAAAGAGAATGCTGAATTGAAAGAAAAAGCAGCTGCAGCCCAAGCTGGTGATGTCTTTAAAGATGTTAAAGAAGCAAATGGTGTTCGTTACATTGCTAGCCAAGTAACCGTTTCTGACGCTGGTGCTCTTCGTACATTTGCGGACAACTGGAAACAAAAAGATTGCTCTGACGTGCTTGTATTAGCCGCAGCTATTGGCGAAAAAGTCAATGTTCTTGTAGCAAGCAAAGCAAAAGATGTTCACGCTGGCAATTTGATTAAAGCTTTGGCGCCAATTGTATCAGGTCGTGGTGGTGGTAAACCAGACATGGCTATGGCTGGTGGTTCAGACGCCGCTAAAATCGCTGACCTTCTTGCAGCAGTAGCTGAAAATCTGTAACATTCGTTAGGCAGTCTTTGACTGATAAAGGAGTTGTTTTGTCAGATGAAATCTAAAAACACGCTTTTGAAATTAGCTATCGCTTTTATCGGCATAACATTGCTGATTCTTGCTTACATTATTATTGTAGATGCTCTGCAAGGTCACGTTAATTGGGGAACCTTACTAGTCGCTTTAGCAGAAGGTAGTCTCCTCAGCAGTTTGATCAAAATGTTACAAGATAGCGGAAAATAAAGGCTCTTTGTCAACTGTAGTGGGTGGCAAAGTTAAGCTCTAGTGAGAACAAATTTTGTTCTCGCTTTTTTGCTGTTTAAAGCGAGATAAATGCGTTTTTTAAAGTTCCTGTAACCAAAAGCGTTTCGTTTAATATCTTTGATGAGCTTGTTGGTTGCTTCAAGTTTGGCATTAGAATAGGGCAGTTTAATGGCATTAGTGATGTATTTCTGATAATGAATAAAGGTTGTTAGTGCTATTTTAAAAGGATGATTGCATTGAAATCTTCTCTTCTTCAAACAAATAAGACTGGGAAGTCCACCAATCTCAATAAAAGGAATCTTAGAAGGCTTTTGAAAGTCGTATTTGATTTGATTTCCATGGCAATAAGAGCACTTAGGTGGTGTATAATCAAGCGTCGCTTGCACCTCAATATGTGTCTCGTGTTGAAAAACTTTGGTTAAAGTGATATTTTTGTCTTTAATTCCGATTAATTCTGTAGCATGATAGAGTTGTTTCATATGATTCTTTCTATTTATGGTTTCGTCGCTTTAAATGTTAAGTCCTATGGGACTTTTTGTATACTCAAAAGCTCCATAACTTCTTAGCAGGATTTTACCCACTACAGAAATTATAGAGCCAAAATAAACATAAGCCCACCTAAAAAAGTGGGCTCAGATTGAAGACAAACCTTATTTCTGAGGTTTGTCTTCAATCTGAATATATTTAGTTTTCCTTTCTGTCATGTTTTTTTGTTTTATCTCTTAACTAAGAAAAGTTTTCCTTTCTGTCATGTTTTTTTGTTTTATCTCTTAACTAAGAAAAGTTTTCCTTGTGTCGGAATGATAATAGCTAGCGCTAAAATAACGAAAATCAAGGTTAACAGCCCAGCTGTTCCGTTAACGGTGAATGAATACCAATAAGGAGACATTCCTTTTGGCGCATAACTTCTCCAGAAAATAAAGCCAGCGACGAAATGCCAAAAATAGCGGACAAAGACAGCTAAGATAGCACCACCTGTCGCGTAAAATAAAGCGCGTCCTTTATTGCCCTTGGCAAGAGCATTTTGAAAAGGAACGGTAAAAATCCCAGCTAAGCCCATGGAAACAAAGGCAAGGATATATTCGATAAGCACTTGTGATAAGGCTAAATACCACACTTTACCAAGGATAAAATGCAGTAAGCCCCAAATCAGCCCAGCTAATACACCATATTTTGTTCCACGACGTAGCGCAAAGAGAACCAGCGGAATCGCTCCAAACGATGGAGTGAACCAGCTTACAAAATCTGGAATGTAAGATAAAGCCATGGCTAAAGCAGCTACTAAAGCTGTTTCAATCAAAGCAGACAGTTGAGAATTTTTTGATGACATAAATAAAAGCTCCTTTGATACAAAAGAGCTTATTTTTCTGATAATATGTGCAATGATATTCAAAACAAAGTTTAAAACGGTCATGTCACAATCCCTACGCTCGTACTAACGAGATCAGGTTATCAGGATTTCGCAAATGCGATCTCAGCCAGAGGCACTCCTTTGTGAATCTATTTGCTTATAGTCTAGCATGAAAGAAAGTTTCTTGTCAAGCTTAGTTTTCATGCTTTTTGAAAATTATCACACATTTTCAAAATTGGCTCAGACTAGAGACCATAATTGTAATCATCATCTTGCATGGCTTCAACAGAACCAAGGAGATAACCATTTCCAACCTGACTAAAGAAATCGTGATTAGACGTTCCTGTTGAAATACCGTTCATAACAATAGGGTTAACGTCATTAGCAGTATCTGGGAAAAGAGGATCTTGCCCCAGATTCATCAGAGCTTTATTGGCATTGTAGCGCAAGAATGTCAATACTTCATCAGTCCAACCAACACTGTCATACAGCGATTTGGTATAATTTTCCTCATTTTCGTAAAGTTGGTAAAGTAAATCATACATCCATTCACGAAAACTGTCTTGTTCTTCTTCAGATAATTCATTGAAACCAAGTTGGAATTTATAGCCAATGTAAGTGCCATGAACAGATTCATCACGGATAATCAATTTGATAATCTCAGCAACGTTTGCCAATTTATTATTGCCAAGATAATAAAGTGGTGTGAAAAATCCTGAATAGAAGAGGAAAGTTTCTAGGAAAGTAGAGGCAACTTTCTTTTGCAAAGCATCCCCATTTTCATAAATATCATTGATGATTTTTGCCTTTTTTTGCAGGTAGTCATTGCTATTTGTCCATTCAAAAATGGCTTCAATTTCAGATTTTGTGTTAAGCGTTGAAAAAATAGAGGAATAAGATTTGGCATGAACTGACTCCATGAATTGAATGTTATTCAGCACAGCTTCCTCATGGGGGGTTCTAACGTCCGCACGAATCGCTTCGACGCCAGATTCAGATTGCATGGTATCTAGCAAAGTTAATCCGCCAAAGACTTTTCCGACAAGCTCTTTTTCCTCGGCTGACAATTTACGCCAATCATCAAGGTCATTTGATAACGGAATACGTGTATCAAGCCAAAATTGTTCCGTCAACTTTTCCCAAGTTGATTTATCAATGATGTCTTCAATCTCATTCCAATTAATGGCTTCATAATAAGTTTGTGACATTTATATTCTCCTAAAAGTGATTAAGAAAGGCAGCCAAACGACTGGGATTTCAGAAATAGTATTTAAATTTTTAAGATTGTTTTTTTCCATGGAGTAAGCTAACCTAGCAAGAGCAAGTATTTTGTCAAGAGTGAAAGTTACCCCAATGCTAACATCTTTTTGAATTCCTAAGCGAAAGTGGTTACTGCTTTGATTTTAGCTTTTGTAGAACAAGGACAGGTTTTCTAATCATGAATTACTAACAGCCGTTTACTGCAATGTGTTAATAAGCAAGCCGATTTGTTAAAGTGAATGTTGTCTTGTTCATGTTTAATAGTACACAAATCAAAGTTACACCACGTAATTAATCAACTCAACACTAGCCGATTAATGGAGTTGTAAGTGAGTTAGCCATTTCGCTATAACCTTTGCCGTCCTGTTATTAGGTCCTTTAGGACCAATAACAAGTGTTCAGTTAAATCACACAGCTTTCGCATTGGTTTGAGCCGACTTCATCACCATCATCGGTAAAGGTACGGATGTAGTAGATTGATTTAATGCCTTTATTAAAGGCGTAATGGCGCAGGATAGACAGGTCACGAGTGGTTTGTTTGCTTTGCGTTTTCCATTCATAGAGGCCTTGTGGAATATCGCTGCGCAAAAAGAGCGTTAGTGACAATCCTTGGTCAACGTGTTCAGTCGCCGCAGCATAAACATCAATGACTTTTCGCATATCCATATCATAAGCAGAAGTGTAATAAGGAATAGTATCTGTCGATAAAGCAGCAGCTGGGTAATAAATCTTACCAATTTTCTTTTCCTGACGTTCCTCAATACGTTGCGTAATTGGGTGAAGCGACGCAGAAACATCATTAATGTAAGAAATAGAACCATTTGGAGCAACTGCTAGACGATTTTGGTGGTAAAGTCCGTCTGTCATCACAGCATCGCGGAGCTTAGCCCAATCCTCACCGCTTGGAATAAAATGTTCTGCAAAGAGTTCTTTCACACGGTCAGATTTTGGAATAAATTCACCTGTAATATATTTATCAAAATAGCTTCCGTCAGCGTATTTTGAGTTTTCAAAGCCTACAAATGTTTGCTGACGTTCACGAGCGATATGATTTGATTCCACCAAAGTCCAATAATTCATTAACATAAAGTAAATATTGGTAAATTCAATGGATTCTGGGCTACCATAATGAATGTGGTGTTGAGCTAAGAAGGTATGAAGCCCCATAGCACCAAGTCCAAAGGTATGCGCTTGTTCGTTGCCATGCTTGATTGTTGGCACAGCTTCAATAGATGAGGTATCTGAAACAAAGGTCAAGGCGCGTGTCATGGCTTTGATAGAACGTCCAAAATCAGGTGAAGTCATCATGTTAACCACATTTGTTGAGCCCAAATTACATGAAATATCAGTTCCCATTTTGACAAATTCTTGAGCGTCGTTAATCACGCTAGGGGTTTGAACCTGAAGCACTTCTGAACAAAGATTTGACATGATAATTTTACCGTCAATTGGATTGGTACGATTAGCTGTATCAATATTGACCACGTAAGGGTAACCAGATTCTTGTTGTAATTTCGAAATTTCAGTTTCCAAATCACGTGCTCTAATTTTGGTTTTGACGATATTTGGGTTAGCAACCATTTTGTCATATTCAGCCGTAATATCAACATAGCTATAAGGCACGCCGTATTCACGCTCAACACTATATGGGCTAAAGAGATACATCTCTTCGTTATTGCGAGCCAATTCGTAAAATTTATCAGGTACGGTGATACCAAGAGAGAGCGTTTTGACACGGATTTTTTCGTCAGCATTCTCTTTTTTGGTTGATAGAAATGCCATGATATCTGGGTGGAAAACATCAAGGTAAACAGCACCAGCTCCTTGACGTTGCCCCAGTTGGTTAGAATATGAAAAACTATCTTCAAAGAGCTTCATGACAGGAACAACACCAGAAGCTGCCCCTTCATAACCCTTGATAGGAGCACCAGCCTCACGCAGATTTGAAAGGCTGATACCAACACCCCCACCGATACGGGACAATTGTAGCGCTGAATTGATAGAACGCCCAATCGAATTCATATCGTCAGTTACTGAAATGAGAAAACAAGAGACGAATTCACCACGGCGACTACGACCAGCATTTAAAAAGGAAGGTGTAGCAGGTTGATAGCGTTGATGAATCATTTCAGTTGCTAAATCACGTGCCAATTCTTCATTACCGTCAGCAAAATAAAGAGCGTTAAAGAGAATACGGTCTTCAATACTTTCAAGATAATAGTTACCGTCATTTGTCTTTAAAGCATATTGCTGATAAAACTTATAGGCGGCCATGAAAGATTTAAAACGAAATCCTTGCGCTTGCAAATCCTTAGCCAAACTTTCAATAAAATCTGGCGTATATTTGCTGATAAATTCTGACTCGATATAATCATTGTCAATCAAATAGTTGATTTTATTAATAATCGTGTCAAAAGCCATTGAATTTGGAATGACATTTTCACGAAAGAAAGCTTTAAGGGCTTCTTTATCTTTACTAAGAGGAATTTGTCCATTCACAGGACGGTTAATTTCATTATTAAGGCGAAAATAAGAGACATCGCCGAGATTTTTTAGACTCATAAAGTAAGATACCAACGCTCATTAATTGAAGTGTGGTAACTCCTTTCTAATTTTAATATAGAAGTTTTAGATAATTTCTTTTAATTTTGCAGGTTGAAAGCCAGAAAAAATAATGTCACCTGCTTTAACGACTGGCGCAGCAGAGAAGCCAAGATCTTTTACGTAATCAATCATATCAGGGCGTTCATCAATGTTGATTTCTTGGTAATCAGCTCCCTCTTTATCCAAGAGCTTTTTTGTCATTTTGCACTGCATACAGTTATTTTTTGAAAAAATTGTGATTTTATTAGCCATTAGGGCATCCTCCTAAAAATATTTCCTTATGGGAAACTCAATGTTCATTTAGAATAACCCAAATTAGTCAAAAAAGCAAGAAATATCTCTCGAAAAAACACAATATATAGTATTTAAAAATAATATCATACACAAAATATTGTAAGATCAAGCTTTTTTAGGAATGATACAGTTTTACGTTATATACCATGTCATAAAATCTGACACAACATTGTGAATTATACTTGACTAAATATTGAAAGTTGTATAATTAAAAAAACATTATTATATTTCGGAGGTCTGTACATGACAGAATTTTTATCAAAGTTTTCCTTCAAAGATGGTGAGTATTCGTATTTTAATCTTGAAGAAGCGGTTTCTTATTTATGGAGAAGATATCAAGAAAATCCCTTACACTATTCGTATATTACTTGAAAGTTTACTCAGAAAGTATGATGGTTTAGATGTTAAAAAAATCACATTAAAAATTTAGCAACTTACAATCCTAAAAAAATAAGCGGAGAAGTTCCATTCAAACCAAGTCGTGTCATCTTACAGGATTTCACAGGAGTTCCTGTTGTTGTTGACCTTGCGTCAATGCGTGATGCCCTTGCTGCCCAAGTTGGCGGTATTGGAATTTCACCAGGTGCCAATATCAACTACTTGACAGGTCACGCTATTTTTGAAGCGACACACGGAACTGCACCAGATATTGCTGGTAAAGATATTGCCAATCCATGTTCTGTTCTTTTGTCTGGTTGCATATTGTCTGCTTACGGTAAAGATTTAGATTGGCTTCAAACCACAAGTCAGACCGTTTTAGAAGATGATATTTTAGGACTTTGGGTTAAGAAAGGCAGTCATCGCTACTCTTTGGATAACTTAGGCAGTCTAACCATTACTTACGATGACGTTTTGAGTGGTAGTAACTAAACAATAGTCAATATTCCCCAGATGCTTGGGGTAATGTGACGGTTAAAACACAATAGGAAAATTGGTAGTTTTATTCAAAAGCTGAGAAATCGGCTTTTTTGTTTTAATTTTGTTATAATGAGGGAAATAGAAAGAGGGAATTTATGAGTGATGAAAATCTAATTTATGATGGTATTGAGCATCAATTGTATCCAATGGTGGAAGGTGTCTTCCTTTCTGAGCTAGATGTTCGTTTGCGTGGGATTATCAAGCAAGAACATCCTGAACTATCGGATAATGATTTTATCAGTAATAAAAATTTAACGCATTATCGGATGTTATTTTTGGATGAAATGATTGATAAAGCCAATCGTAAGAATGATTTTGTCCGAGAATCGGTTTACGATGTCGCTAAGGGAAAGAATTACACAGCATTGGACGTGCAAGACCAGTTGGATAAGAAAATTACCTTTGGTCAACGAATTGCTGATGATGTGGCACGCTTTGGTGGTTCATGGACGTTTATCATTTCATTTAGTGTTTTTATGGTAATTTGGATGGCGATAAATGTCATTAAGCCTTTTGGAATTGCCTTTGATGAATATCCGTTTATTTTGCTAAATTTGGCATTATCGACAATTGCTGCAATCCAAGCTCCTTTGATTATGATGAGTCAAAATCGTGCATCAGATTATGACCGTTTGCAAGCAAAAAATGATTACAATGTCAACAAAGTTTCAGAAGAAGGCATTCGGCTATTGCATACAAAACTTGACCACTTGGTGCAACAAGATCAATCAGATTTGTTAGAAATTCAAAAATTGCAAACAGAGATGTTGGCATCAATTACTGACCAAGTTGTTGAATTGCAAAAGCAAAATAAAGAATTACTTGAGGAAATGAATGCATTAATACAAACGCAGAATTAAGGCAATTTTTTAGGAGAGGGTAGCATTGATTGGAAAAATCAAACTGATATTGGACGACTTTTAACTGTTTATCATGTGACATCAATTTTATTATCAAAATAATTTGACTGGGACATTGACGTTGCTTGAAGTGATGAAAAATCACCATGTCAATCATATTGTTTTTAGCTCTAGTGCAACGGTTTATGGCATGAATAATGTGTCACCGTCGACTGAGGATTTACCAACTCCAGCTACAAATCCTTACGCTTATACGAAAGTAATGATTGAACAAATTTTGACTGATGTGGCTTATGCTGACAAAGACTTGTCTGTGAGTAATTTGCGTTATTTCAATCCTATCGGAGCACACGAAAGTGGCTTAATCGGTGAAGCGTCAAATGGCATTCCAAATAATTTAGTGCCATACATTAGCCAAGTGGTTGTCGGTAAATTAAAAGAATTAAGCGTTTTTGGTAATGATTATGATACACCAGACGGAACTGGTATGCGTGATTACATTCATGTTGTTGATTTGGCAAAAGGTCATATTGCTGCGCTGAAGAAAAATCTTGCTAGCAAAGGAGTAGCGGTATATAATCTTGGAACAGGTCATGGTTACAGTGTCTTGGATTTGGTGAGGGCGCTCGAAGAAATCAATCATGTATCCGTTCCGTACGTTATCAAAGGTCGCCGCACTGGTGATATTGCTACTTGCTACGCAGACGCAAGCAAAGCCAAAGAAGAATTGGGCTGGACAGCACAAAAAACATTGCAAGACATGATGCGTGATTCATGGAGATGGCAAAGGCAAAATCCAAATGGTTATCAAGCTTAACAATACTATTTTTGAGTAGGTGATAGAGACAGGGGCAAGCCTTATTGTTTATGCAGTTGTAATAAGAGCATACGCAGTGGTTTGGTTTCCCATGCACAATTGATTAGGTACTTTTTGACGCTTGCTTTGCAAGCTAGACTTCCAACCTCAAACAATTCTCAATTGTTTGAGCAATTAATCACTGCTGAGTGGCTTCTAATGCGTTGATAAATCAGCTTTTATACCCCTACTCAACTTGCGGGGGGTGAGTTATAGAGGTTTGGGGAACCTTTATAATCGGGAAATAAAACTTACGAAGTAAGTGTCAAAAACGGTCTAGGAATAGACCGTTTTAGGTCAGCAACAAGAAATTAAGACTTGCTGAGAAATCAAGCTTCTGCGAAACTACTGATTCACTTTTTAATTTTTAGGCTCATGAATAAAGTCTCCGCTGGAGACTTTATTTGTCTCACTCCCTAAATTTTTATGTGAAAAGTTTTTTCTAATCAATCTTTAGGCTGAATTTTGTTATAATAAAACTAGTAGATAAAAGGGGGACAATTATGTCTGACAAAAGTATTAACTTAGTTATTGTAACTGGGATGAGTGGAGCTGGTAAAACGGTGGCAATTCAATCATTTGAAGATTTGGGGTATTTCACGATTGATAATATGCCACCAGCTTTGGCACCAAAATTTATTGAGCTAATTGAACAATCTAGCGACAATAATCGTGTGGCACTCGTAGTCGACATGCGTAGTCGCCTCTTTTTCAATGAAATCAATTCTGTTCTTGATAAAATCGATGCCAATCCAAAAGTTGATTTTAAAATTTTATTCTTGGATGCGACAGATGGTGAATTGGTTGCTCGTTATAAAGAAACACGTCGTAGTCATCCATTGGCAGCTGATGGACGTATTTTAGATGGTATCAAACTTGAGCGTGAATTGTTAGCACCGCTGAAAAATTTGAGCCAAAATGTGGTTGATACAACAGAACTCACACCACGCCAACTCCGTAAAACCATTTCAGAGCAATTTTCAAGTGAGGAAAATCAAGCATCCTTCCGTATCGAAGTGATGAGTTTTGGTTTTAAGTATGGCTTGCCGCTTGATGCTGATTTGGTATTTGATGTGCGTTTCTTGCCGAATCCCTACTACAAACCAGAACTCCGTGACCAAACAGGACTCGAACAAGAAGTCTATGATTACGTCATGAATCATGAAGAATCTGAAGATTTCTATCAACATTTGACAGGCTTGATTAAACCAATTTTGCCAGGGTATCAAAAAGAAGGAAAATCTGTTTTGACGATTGCTATTGGTTGTACAGGTGGTCAACACCGTAGTGTCGCCTTTGCGCACCGTTTGGCAGAAGAATTGAAAGAAAATTGGGCTGTCAATGAAAACCACCGTGATAAAAATCGTCGTAAGGAGACTGTGAATCGTTCATGAGAAAATCTAAAATTACCGTTATCGGTGGAGGAACGGGAATTCCCATTATTTTAAATAGCTTACGGCATGAAGAAGTTGACATCACAGCGATTGTGACGGTGGCTGATGATGGTGGTAGTTCTGGAACTTTGCGTTCCGTAACGCAGCTAACACCTCCAGGCGACCTTCGTAACGTCCTTGTGGCGATGAGTGATATGCCGAAATTCTACGAAAAAGTTTTTCAATATCGTTTCGCTGAAACTGATGGTGCTTTGGCAGGGCATCCACTTGGCAATTTGATTATTTCAGGCATTGCAGAAATGCAAGGTTCAACCTACAATGCCATGCAGTTGCTAACAAAATTTTTCTGTGCCACAGGAAAGATTTACCCAGCCAGTGACAATCCATTGACTTTGCATGCTGTTTTCAAAGACGGTCACGAAGTTATTGGCGAAAGCCATATTGCTGATTATAAAGGTATGATTGACCACGTTTATGTCACGAATACTTATAACAATGAAGAATCGACTGCTAGTCGAAAAGTTGTTGATGCGATTATGGATAGTGATATGATTGTTCTGGGACCTGGTTCGCTTTTCACCTCAATTCTGCCCAATCTTGTCATTCCAGAAATCAAGAAAGCCTTGCTTGAAACCCCAGCAGAAGTGGTTTACGTTTGTAACATCATGACTCAATATGGTGAGACTGAGCATTTTACTGACGCTGACCATGTTGAAGTGCTCAATCGCCACCTTGGCAAAGATGTGATTGACACCGTTTTGGTCAATATCCAAGAAGTACCGCAAGATTACATGAATTCTAACGAATTTGATGAGTATTTGGTTCAAGTAGAACATGATTTTGCAGGACTTCATAAACAAGTTAAACGTGTGATTTCATCAGATTTCTTGCGTTTGGAGAATGGCGGAGCTTTTCACAATGGAGACTTTGTCGTTGAGGAATTAATGAATTTGGTGAGGATGAGGAAGCGATGAGTTTTACAGTAAAAGTGAAAGAAGAGCTGCTCAATTTATCGCGGTTTGATAAGAGCGAATTATCAGCAATCATTAAAATGTCTGGTAGCCTCGGTTTGACAGGAGACGGACTTACCTTGTCTATCACAATGGAAAATGCTAAAATCGCTCGTCATATTTATGAATTGATTGAAAATCTTTACCATGTTCAGCCAGAAATTAAATACCACCAAAAGACAAATCTGCGTAAAAACCGTGTTTACAATGTTTTTGTGGCAGCAAACGTCAGAGAAATTTTGAATGACTTGCAGTTGGCGGATTCTTTCTTTGGCATTGAAATGGGAATTAACCCAACTATTTTAGAAGATGATAATAAGGGATGCGCTTATTTGCGCGGCGCTTTTTTGGCGACTGGAACCATTCGTGACCCAGAATCTGGAAAATATCAGCTGGAAATTTTCTCGGTTTATCAAGACCACGCCGAAGATTTGGCGAATTTGATGCGAAAATTTATCCTTGATGCCAAGGTCATCGAACATAAAAATGGTGCGGTAACTTATTTGCAAAAAGCAGAAGACATCATGGATTTTCTTTTGGTTATTGGTGCTATGGAATGTAAAGATATTTTTGAAGAAATTAAGATTATGCGTGAGACACGCAACGATGTCAATCGTGCTAATAATGCGGAGACGGCAAACATTGCCAAAACCGTGACAGCTAGCATGAAAACAATCAATAATATCATTAAAATCATGGATACGGTTGGACTTGAAACCTTGCCAATTGAACTTCAACAAGTGGCTAAAATCCGTGTTGAAAATCCAGATTATTCCATTCAACAAATTGCTGATCATTTGGAAAGCACATTGACCAAGAGTGGTGTTAACCACAGATTACGTAAAATTAATAAAATTGCAGATGAATTATAGAAAGTAAAAGGAAACATTCTATATAAAAAGTCAAGAGAGAATTCTAAAAAATAAAAAAACACCCTCACTGCGATAAACTTGAATGCAAGTTACTCAATCGTCTGGAGGATGCACTTGTTATTTTACTATTTTTCGTCTAAAAGCTCAATTTTAGACATACAAAAAATCTTGCCCTTAAGCAAGTTTTAAAAAGTATCTGTTCGTTTAATATTGACTGAAAATATAGATTTAGAGAAATACCAAGACTATTTTGACTATGCGTATAGTCACTCTAATAAATCACAAGCTAAAAATTTAAAACAATAAAAAAAATAAGTGAAGGACAGGTTCTCTATTTGAAGGGAAATTTGTGCTCAAAAATTTGGTTATCAGCGATTACTAATATTATCGCACCTCTTTTTATTAGTTGGTTTAGGGGCGTTAATGAATGGAAAACTAGTCTTTGCTTTTCTAGCAGCCGTATTCATGGGCTTATCTGAATCATTATCTTCAGGAACATTAGTTTCCTTTAATTTTGATGTTTTAGCTAATGAAAAAGAGTATGCTAAATTCCTTAAAAATTCAAATATGATAAAGTATGTTTTTATTGCTTTGGTAACGATTATTTCGCCATTTTTACTAAAACAAAGTGTCCTATATCCATTAATATTATCCATTAGCTTTGTGATGATTAGCTTGATTTGTCTGTTGAAGCTGCCAAATAAAATCGTAAAATCAGATTCAAAGGAAGCTTCAGCATTATTGTTAGGAATTCGCTTAGCACCATGGCAGTTAATGATATTAGGGGGGAGTTTTACAACTCTTATTATGGTAAATAATTCTTATGCTAGCCTTTTATTGACAGACAAGGGAATTTCTTTAGATGTTTTAGGCATTATCTTGTTTTTTGTTTAATTTAGGAATGGCATTAGGAAGCTATTTAAAAATTGAGTGGAAATATACTTTGGTTATCCCAATATTAGTCGTATTAATTTCCATGCAGACAGAAGTTCATCTGATAATCTTACTATTTTTATTGATTAGAATTTTAAATGCTAACTATAATAACCAATTGATGTTAAAAATGAATCAAACGATTAAGGAAAATCGTGCCGTATCTTGGTCTTTGTATAATTTTGCTATTTCAATAAGTTTTATGTGAGCAGATTTTTTAGCAGGGCTTATTGCAGATCGATTTGGCTTATCAATGGTATATCGAGTTTTTGAACTATCTGCCACGTTTTATCTTATCTATTATTGCTGGAAAAAGTGTAAGTAATCCTCGAACTCTCACTCCACATAAACATCCTATGAAACCATTGATTTCATAGGGGTTCTTTGTTTTTGCATGAAAAAATATTTTTTGTGAGAAAAAAGCTTGCAAAAAACTTAAATTATGTTATACTTAACCGGTAAATTATTAACCGGTTAAAAAAGGAGTTGTCATGAAGAAGAAATTTCTTTTATTGATAAATTTAGTTGCACTTTTATTTGCTTGGCAAATCAGCCATATCAAGCAAGTTTCGGCAGATGACAAGATTGATGTTGTCACAACTTTCTATCCTGTTTATGAATTTACCAAAGCTGTTACGGGAGATACCGCAGATGTAACCATGTTGATCAAAGCAGGAACTGAACCACACGATTTTGAACCATCTACCAAAAATATTGCAACGATTTCAGACGCTGATGTTTTTGTCTATATGGACGATAGTATGGAAACATGGGTTGATAGCGTTGAAAAATCCATTGATTTAGACAGTTTAACAGTTGTTAAATCAACAGGAGATATGCTATTAATGGCAGGAACAGCTGAGGAAGACAACGAAGATAGCGATGACGGTCATACTCACGAATATGACCCACACGTTTGGCTCTCACCAAAACGCGCTATCACATTGGTTGAAAATATCCGTGACGCTTTTGTTGCAAAATATCCTGATAAAGCTGATACTTTCAATAGCAATGCAGCTGCTTACATTGAAAAACTAAATGATTTAGATGCCGAATACACAGAAGCATTGTCAAATGCTAAACAAACAAGCTTTGTCACACAGCACGCTGCTTTTGGTTATTTAGCACTTGATTACGGTTTGACACAAATTCCAATCACTGGTGTGTCAGCCGAATCAGAACCATCAGCAAAACGTTTAGCAAGTTTGACAAAATATGTCAAAAAATACGATATTAAATACATTTACTTTGAAGAAAATGCGTCAAGTAAAGTTGCTTCAACTTTAGCAGATGAAGCAGGGGTCAAAACAGCGGTGCTAAATCCGATTGAAAGCTTAACAAGCAAACAAATCAAAGCTGGCGAAGATTATTTCTCAGTTATGGAAGAAAACTTGAAAGCTTTGCAATTGACAACAGATGTCGCTGGTAAGACTATCAAAGCTGAAACAGACACAACCAAGACTGTTCAAAATGGTTACTTCAAAGATAAAGATGTTATCGACCGTTCATTGAGCGATTGGTCTGGTAAATGGCAATCAGTTTACCCATATCTTCTTGACGGCACATTGGATCAAGTTTTGGAATACAAAGCTAAAGCTTCAAAAGGTGAAAAAACAGCCGAAGAATATAAGGAATACTACACAACAGGTTACAAGACAGACGTTGAACAAATCCATATCAGCGGTAAAAAGAATACCATTACATTTATTAAAAACGGTGAGAAATACAAGTTTACTTATAAATATGTAGGTTACAAGATTTTGACTTATGAAAAAGGTAACCGTGGTGTCCGTTATTTGTTTGAAACAGATGATGAAAATGCTGGTGAATTCAAATACGTCCAATTTAGTGACCACAACATCACAACAACAGATGCCGAGCATTTCCACATTTTCTGGGGTGGAGAAAGCCAAGATGCGCTTCTTGAAGAAATGGATAACTGGCCAACCTATTATCCAACTAGCTTAACAGGTCAAGAAATCGCACAAGAAATTGTTGTCCACTAAAAACAACCTCATCAAAAATAGCTAAAAAATCTGAAACAAAACGTTTCAGATTTTTTGTTTGAAATATGATACCTGTTACCACTTTGTTGTTCTTCGTTAGTGAAAAAATATCTTATTCTAATAAAAAAATAAGGAACTTTCAGTAAAATGCTAAGCGTTATGTAAGCAAAGGGAAGTGATTTGGGAAATATCAAAGAAGAGGTGCTGAAAATGGTTAAAGCATTGGAGACTAGTTTTAAACGCATTGAGAAAAAGTATGTTTTGGATAAAGAAAAACTAGGAGCTATTTGGGATGATTTAAAAGAACACCTTGTAGAGGATGATTATCCGACATCAACAATTCCTAGCTTATTGTCAGTGATTATTTTCTTGGTGAACGGTAGTCTGGGAACAAGTGTTGCCGTAGCTGGAACATTTTGTTTGGTACGTTTTCGTTCAGCTGCAGGTGGTGCGCGTGAACTGTTGGCACCCTTTTTAACGATGACTATCGGATTAAGTACAGGAATGGGTTGTCTAACTTTAGCCATTTTGACCACAATTGTTTTCTTGGTGATTTGACTTGGTTTGGGAAAAATGACCTTCTTTAGTTCAGGACAAACGGTGATAGATTTACCAAAAGATCGAAAAGATGAAAAGTTAATCCGCTACATCCTACACCGATTTTGTCGAGATATTGAATTGCTATCGTTGAAAAGTAGCCATAGCGGTGAACATTTGACGTTGACCTATCAAATCGACCTAAATTCAGACGACGATGATGTTTTATTAACCGATGAATTAGTCGAACACATTGTAGATATTGATATTTCAATGACCAAATTAGCTAAGAAAAAGAAAAACTTGTAATACAAGTTAACCAGAACCTCGGTTCTGTTTTTTTGTCATCAGAAAACCACTAGCTGTGCTAGTGGTTCAGTGTAGCTTTCAGCGTGGTATAAAAAATCCCCCTAAAATGATATATTAGAAAAGGCTTCCCAACCACAAACTAATATACATAAGGAGGCCCCTGATGAAACAGGATAATAATAGTTTAGCACATACCACATGGAATTGTAAGTATCGTATTGTTTTCGCCCCAAAATACCGTCGACAAATTGTATATGGAAAATATAAGGCAAGTATCGGTCAGATTATACGTCAATTATGTGACCGTAAAGGAGTAGAGATTCATGAAGCAGAAGCGTGTAAAGATCATATTCATATGTTAGTGAGTAAAAGTGGTGCAAAAGGGAAAGTATTCAGTAAGCCTTTAGATTTTGGCCGGTAAGAGAGACTTTCAGCCGAAGAGCAAACACGGGTGGTTTTGATTGATGAACAATTAAACAAGCTTGTAAGTTCTTGCAGATTGAATTATCAGTGTGACAATAGACGATTTTTGAGTGCGTTGCAAGCTTCTGAAAACTTTGTTATAATGAACTAAGATAGCACTTACATTAAGGAGGCACCGTGAAAGAAAAGCGTATTACAAAGTTCTTTTTAACCTGCGCAACTTTGGTTACTTGTATTACCTTGAGCGTTAACCTTTGTTTTCAACATTCTACAAAAGCGGTTGTCGCAGAATCTTCGGAAACATCAGATACAGCAACAGCTGATTTTATTGCAAGCATTGGCGAAACAGCACGACAAATTGGGCAAGAGCGTAACCTCTACGCTTCTGTGATGATTGCACAAGCTGTCTTAGAATCAAGTAGTGGGCAGTCTGCGCTCAGCCAGTCTCCTTATTATAATTTCTTTGGTATCAAGGGGAGTTACAATGGCAATTCTGTGACCATGCTAACTTGGGAAGATGACGGAAATGGCAATACTTACGAAGTTGACCAAGCATTCAGGTCATATGATAGTTTAAGCGATTCGTTGAATGATTACGCTAATTTGCTTAGTTGGGATTTGTATTCTGGAACGTGGAAGTCTAACACAACATCTTACCAGGACGCCACGGCAGCCTTGACTGGTTTGTATGCCACAGACACATCTTACGCTGATAAATTAAATGCTTTAATTGAGCAATATGGTTTGACAGTCTATGATGAACCAGCAAGCACAGAGGAAGAAACAAGTAGCGAGGACAATTCAGACCATGTCTGGAATGAATATCGTGGCTCTTACACAACAGCAGCCATTCTAGCAGAAGACGAAGCATGGCTTCGCTTCATTAGTCAATAGAATAGGAAAGAGGAGCTTTCTCCTCTTTTTTATATTATTTTGAAAATAAAAAAAGGCCAATTTCGATTGCTCGAAAATGGCTTTCCTGTAAAATGCGGTTTCTTATTTGAGACCGTATTTTTTGTTGAAGCGATCCACACGACCGTCTGCTTGTGTGAATTTTTGGCGTCCAGTGTAGAATGGGTGAGAATCTGATGAGATTTCCACACGTACAAGTGGATAAGTAGCGCCTTCAAATTCTACAGTTTCGTTAGAAGATTTTGTAGAACCGCTAAGGAATTTGTAACCAGTAGTTGTGTCCATGAACACTACTGGACGGTATTCTGGATGGATGTTTTGTTTCATTGTTAAAAGATTTCCTTTCTGCCATGGTGCTTTTTTGATGTACCATAGTTATTTTAACTTCTATAGTTTATCAAATAATACGATATTTGACAAGACTTTTAAGCAAATTAATTGAATTAAAATCAAGTTGTCATTAAGTCAAGGCTATCAAGGGATGCTTAGTCTTTTGGTGTTAGTAAGTCTTTGATTTCTTGGTAAATTTCGTCGTTTTCTTCAAGGCTATAAGAATTCGCTCCGCTGGCTAATGGGTGTCCGCCTCCGCCATGGCGTTTAGCGATTTTATTGATAACCTGTGATTTACTACGGAGACGCACACGGTAATGTTTATCAGCTTGTTCGACAAAAATTGCCCATGATTGGATACAATCGATTTTTCCAGGTGTTCCAACGATGGCAGATGTTTCAGCATCAGTTACGTTGAATTTTTTCATGGTCTCCTGTGTCAATACCACACGAGCAGCGCCATTTTCATCAACTTCAAGATTGTCAAAAACGTAGCCTTGAAGTTTAGCAATTTTAAATGAAAACGAGTCCATTTGATGAGCTAGTGTTGAAAAGTCAAAATCATATTCGCGTAGCTTGCTCGCAATTGAGAGCGTTTTGCTTGTTGTTGCAGGATAAAGGAAACGTCCAGTATCACCGACGATACCACAATAAAGCAGGCGAGCTGCCCCATTTGACAAAGCTAGATTAGTTGAAAGGGCAAAATCGGTGATGATTTCGCTAGCGCTAGAGGCAGTTGTATCAACATAAAGCAAATCACCGTAAGAATCGTCATTAGGGTGGTGGTCGATTTTAATCAGAAAGTCACCTTTTGCATAGCGGTCATCGTCAACACGTGGCGTGTTTGCAGTATCGGTAACAATAACTAAAGCACCTTGGTAATCATCATCAGAGACAGTATTCATTTTTGTCAACCAAGTAAGTGTTGGCTCGTCTTTCCCAGTCGCCAAGACTTTTTTTTCTGGAAAATTATGTCTGATAATATCACGAAGCCCGACTTGACTACCGAGAGCGTCAGGGTCGGGACGTTGATGACGGTGGATAATAATGGTATCGTAAGCTTTTATTTTTTCTAAAATTTCTTCAAAAGTGTTGTTCATCGTTTATTCTCCAATATCATATCAATATGTGGAATACCGTCCCCTAGGTATTCATCAGAAATTGTCTTGAATCCAAAAGAAGTGTAAGATGTTTGTAAGTAAGCATGAACTTCAGTATTTTCCATAAAAACAAAGAAAATGAATTAAAACTTTTATATCGCTTACCATGACATTTTTCTGGTTTTCATTATACCACAGAAAAAAGAGAATTTATTTTAGAATGCTTATTTGATAGATACTTTTGTTAATTTCTATACGAAAATGCTCGAAAATACCTCTAAATCAGCTTTTTGAGTCGGTGTTGCAAATAAGCAAAATCAAAAATTACCAGAAAAGAAAGCGCGTAAAAAAACGTTATATTATCCAATTAGAGAGGGATAAAAACTGAATCAGCGAAACTTCCTATATTTCAACAATAAAACAGTCATTGATAGCAGATTTTGCTAAAAATGGCTGTTTTTTCTTATTTTCTCGTTGAGAATGAGAGTTAAAAATAACGGTGTTGAGAATTGCACTGTTAACTAGAAAGATAATTGTGGTATAATAAATACATTAGGAGGTTCACTATGGTTGAATTTACTCTTGAACCTTTTGCTAACGACACTTTCAAATTGCTTAAATTATTGAAAGAAAACCAAGTTGAAGTAAAAGGCATTTTTTACATACCGCTTTCTCAACAAGAGATTGCAGACATTAACAAAATGTCAAAACTAAAAACAAATAGGCTTCTGCGTGATTTGATTGAAGGCGGCTTTGTCTGTCCTTATCAAAATAAACGTGGAAAATATGAAATTACTGAAAAAGGACATAAGGTATTACGTCTGATTCAGAAGAAAAATACTTGATTAAGGAGAAAAGTATGGTACAATCCATTAGCACAGCACAGCACAGCACAGCACAGCACAGCACAGCACAGCACAGCACAGCACAGCACAGCACAGCACAGCACAGCACAG
>CAKPVT010000007.1 GCA_934196125.1 uncultured Streptococcus sp.
CTCAACTGATTGGTGTTATACTCTTTATACATCGTCATGACTTTCTAGTTGTTTTTTTATGATATAAACCATGACATAGGAAAACGAGTAGCTCCAATTGCGGAAATACTCGTTTTTTTGTATTCTGAAGCTAGTTTTTGCCCTGCCTCTAGAGCTTAACTTTTCCAACCACTACAGTTGACAAAGAGCCGAAGTAATATCCAATAAAGGGATAAAAAGCCCCACAAAATATAGGTTATTAAACCAAGCAAAATTCCCAAATTAGTCTTTTTCAACAAAAACTCCTTTAGTATCAACGTAAAGTGCGACAACTTCACCATCCAAAGCGAGCGCTTCAAGGCGCTCAACAAGCTCTGCTTCTTTTGCTTTTGGAGCCAAGGTCATAATCGTTGGACCTGCACCAGATAGGTAAGTTGCATAGGCACCAACCTCGTGAGCTGCTTCTTTAATCGGTGCAAATTCTTTAACTAGTTTTTGACGAAAACGTTCATGGAAAAGGTCAGCTTCAATCGCTTTTCCAGCTTTTTCCAAATCACCTGTTAGAAGCGCAGCAATAGCTACATTGGCAATTGATGAGGCAGCAACGGCTTCCTTATAAGAAAACTTATTTAGCAACACATTGCGGCTATCGCTAGTCTTTAATTCATAATTAGGAATGAAAGCCACAAAAGAGGCTTCAGGAAAGGCAGCAACGGCACTATTGACCTTTTCATCAACATAAGATGAAATAACAAGATTACCAAAAATAGCTGGCGCAACATTGTCTGGATGCCCTTCGATTTTTGTCGCAATCACCAATTTTTCATCAGCTGAAAGCTGTAAATGAGCCAACTGATTAGCTAACTCAATTCCAGCCACAATAACTGATGAAGATGACCCTAATCCTCGTGCCAGCGGGATATCTGAAACCATTTTAATACGATGTGGTTGTAGGTCAGCTTTCACTTGTAAAGCTGTCGTAATCAAAAGATTTGTTTCGTCACTAGGAACGTCACCCAAATCATGTAAAACCTCCCATTTTTCAGAAGGCTCTAAAATCTCAATCGTTAAGTACTTAGAAACCGCTACGCCGACCGAATCAAAGCCTGGTCCAACATTAGCAGAGGTTGCTGGTACTGTAATTCTCATATCATTATCATACTCAAAAGTAGTCTTGAGCTTTTCCTTTCACTTAATCAGTTATTATTATTCGCCTAATACTTTAAGTGTATTAACCACTTGGAAATCTTCTACTGCTTCCAATTTAGCTGTTACATCAGCCAACTGTGTTTTACTCATTGAGTGGGTAATGATAAGCACACGCGCACGTGTACCATTGGCTTTTTGTTGAAGCACTTGTTCAAATGAAATATCTTCAGAATTGAAAATTTCAGCTAAACGAAGCAATTGACCTTTTTTATCAGGGGTATTAATCGCAAAGTAATAGCGACTCTTCACATCAGCGGGATTTGCCAATTTTGTTTCACGAACAAATTCGTTAAATGGTTTACCAACATTACCGTCTTTAATACGACGACAAATACGGATAATATCAGCAGTTACAGACGTTGCTGTTGGTTTTTGACCAGCACCAGGTCCATAATACATCGATTCCCCGATACCGATTGACTCCACAAAGACTGCATTCATAACATCGTTGACACTAGCAAGCGGATGTGCTTTTGGCAAGAAAGTTGGTGAAACTTCTGCTGAGATACCTGATTCAACCTCACGCACATCTCCGACCAATTTGATGACATAGCCAAGTTCTTGAGCGACAGCAACATCATCTGGTGTAATTGTTGTGAGTCCCTTATGTGCAACATCATCAAAATCAATCGTCATTCCAAAACCAAATTGGCTTAAAATAACAGCTTTATAGGCAGCATCGATACCTTCAACGTCATTTGTTGGGTCACTTTCAGCATAACCAAGCTCTTGAGCTGTTTTAAGCGCATCTTCGTAAGTCCAACCTTCATCAACCATTTTAGTCATCATAAAGTTAGATGTACCATTAAGAACACCCAAAATACGTGTAACTTTATCAGAAGTAAGCGAATTAGCAAGTGTACGAAGAATTGGGATACCACCAGCAACAGCTGCTTCATAATAGAAAGCAACGCCCTTATCTAGGGCAAGTTCAATTAATTCTTTACCATGAGTAGCAATCAAGTCTTTATTGGCAGAAACAACATTTTTTCCTGCTTCAAGCGCTTTTGTAATGAATGTACGAGCAGGCTCAATGCGTCCCATTAATTCAATAACAATGTCAATGCTATCATCACTCAAAATATCATCAACATTTGTAACGAAATTATAATCATTTCCTGCAGCTAACAAACGATTTTTTTCGTCATCATCTTTGACAAGAACCTTAGTGATTTCAATCGTGTCATGGGTTGCTTCAGTAATTTTTGATTGATTTTCTTTCAAAAGAAAAGGAACACCACTGGCAACAGTACCAAAACCGAGTAAAGCAATTTTTATTGACATCTTTTTCTCCTTAATAAGCAAATTTCGAACAGCATAGCCAAATTTTCAGACTACCCACTCTCAAATAAAAACATTTCCTACATTATACCATAAAATTATTCAGAATTTACAGAAAAATAACATCCTTTGAAAATCTTTCCGCAGTTTACAGTAAACAGTTCTCTTTGTCTTAAAAAAATAGTATAATAGGAGTAGACTTTTGCGAGGAGAACGTTAAATATTATGGAAAAACGTCGTCAACATCAAAAACATAGCAACAAGCCATTAGCTATTATAAATATTATTCTATTAATAGCCTGTATTGTCGCAAGTGTTTTTCTTTTTATAGCTTTAAAGGAGAACAACTTCATTTTTTCAACAACTAAAACCGAACAAGTGTCATCATCAAGTGCTAGCCATACAAATACTACCACGACTTCTTCTGCATCAACGGTGACAAGTGACAGCTCTTCTGCTAATACCAATGAAAACGAGGTTAACTGGGTAAAACAGGATTCAAATGTCTCTGTTCCCATTCTTATGTATCACGCTATCCACGTTATGGCTGCGGAAGAAGCTTCAAACGCTAACCTCATCGTTGATCCGACAACATTTAAAAGCCATATTCAACGTCTTTCTGAAGAAGGTTACTACTTTTTAACACCCGAAGAAGCCTACAAAGTTTTAACCGAAAATGTGCTTCCAAACGGCAATAGTAAAATTGTTTGGTTAACGTTTGATGATAGCCTTTGGGATTTTTATGACAATGCTTACCCTATCTTGCAAAAATACGGTGCAAAAGCAACAAACAATGTCATTACAAGTACTGTTGGAAATAGCGGAAATTTATCACTTGATGAAATGTTAGAAATGAAAGCAAACGGCATGTCTTTCCAAGACCACACCGTGACACATCCTGACTTGTCAGCTAGTGATGACGCAACTCAGACTTCTGAAATGGAAGATTCTAAAAACTATCTCGATACCAATCTTAATCAAGATACTATCGCTATCGCCTATCCAGCTGGGCGTTATTCTGACACAACACTTCAAATCGCAGCAAACCTTAATTATAAACTCGGCGTGACGACCAACGAAGGTATTGCCAGTGCTAGCGACGGCTTATTATCATTAGACCGTGTCCGTATCTTGCCGACAACAACTGCTGATAGCCTTATCGCAAGTATTAGCTAACATATCATAAAAAGCCCCCTTTCAAAAAAGAGGGCTTTCTTGCTGTAATCGCATTGCTATCAGCTTATTGCTATTTATTTTTCTTATGATTTTTAACGAAACTATAGATATATTTTTTCTGATTTTATCCCATCTAGCAAAATCTCCAAAAACATAGAAAAGTTGTTTAAAAGAATTGATTTTTTTACTATCAATATCCTCTTGAAATTCTTCATTTTTAAATAGTTTTTTTAAAATCGGACGCTTGTGTTGAGGAATAAATTTTACATAAACTTGAAAGAACATAAAACAAAGAATAGCTTCAATATCTGTATCATCCCCAAAAATTAACTCTGATTTTGCTTTTCCAAAATTTCAAAATTAAATAAGGGCATACATTTTACTCCTCTACTTCAAATTTTGGTAAGCTGTTGATTAGATCGACCGTTTGAATTGAGACGTTAATAATTCTTAACAATAGATTAAAGATATACTTTTCATCATTGCTATAATCATTTGGGTCATCAGTGATACCTGATTTTTTGTCTGTTTTCACTTGATATTGATCCATAATCCATTCGATTGCTGAGCGTCCATTGACCATATACTGATAGGCTTTTTCC
This sequence comes from uncultured Streptococcus sp., assembly GCA_934196125.1. GTDB lineage: Bacteria > Bacillota > Bacilli > Lactobacillales > Streptococcaceae > Streptococcus. Next base: position 4,248 of record CAKPVT010000007.1, read on the forward strand.
GGGATATTTCTGATGGTGATGTCGTTATTATAAATAATAGTTGAACGGTCATTAACTGATTTACCATTCTCATCACGTTTTTTAGCAAATTTCATCTTAGTTACCTTATAAGATATCTGCTCTGATAATTGAATATCCACACCTTTATAAACTGGAACTTCCTCATAGTTGAGGTGCAAATCCATAAGTGCCTTGCCAACTTCAACATATTTTTCTTTGTTTTTGACAATTGGAATTCGAGCTAGGTCTTTTTTCAAATCGTTAGCATATTTTTCCTGATATTCACGAGAATTAAGCAGACCATAAACATAGGCAAAAGTATCATCTAAACTTAACCCAAGTTTATCAGCAAAAGCCTGATTCATGTTGTCATTAGATTGGAAAAGTTGCGTCACATCAACTTCATTGTCATAACGCATGAAACCTTGACAATTCATTAGAGATTGTAAATCGCTCACACAATCCGAGACTAATGCTGAAAATTCTTTTGAAGAGCCTCGTCCTGTAGTTGTAATTGCAATATTGTCATTACCAAATTTCGTATAGTACTGACGAGTTTCTTCATTTAGAAATTTATCATGATATAGCCATTTTTTTACATATGGACGATACAGAGCGAGTCTCAAATGATTTTCATCAAATTTGATTTCTTTCAATTGTTTTGCAAATCGTTCTAATTTTCTAGTCCAATTAATCTCCTCAGGATTTCTATTAAGGTGAGATTGTCTTGCATCAATTGGAAATTTTTTTAATTGTTCAATATTTGCTGAATAGTTCTCAATCAAACGACTAACTTTATTTTTAACACATTTCTTATTGAAACCATATGTCCAAGCATCCCTGTTTGTTGTTACACCAAGCGTTGTTGTATAAAAAATTGAATTACTTTCACCAAACAAACTTATATAATTTTGATAATTCGGATCACGTTGGTTAAGCCAATCATTATTGTCATCAGGTGTAATTTCTTGCCAAGCTATAGCTGAAATATCTGCAAAGTCTTCGATGATACTGAGTTTTTCTTTTTGCGATAGATAATCGCCAATATCATGATAGTGAATTTCATGACTATCAGAATCATCTTTAACAAGAATAGAAATAGCTACTGGTGTTCGACTACCTGAACCAAATATTTTCCCACCTTCCCTTCGAGATTGTTCACCAAGAGTGCGTTGGTCACCACGAAGGTTAAAGATATAGAGATGATTAAATTCTTCATAGAGACCTGCACGTAGACCATCTGCAGAGTTAGTATTAACATAGTTACCATTGGTTACAAAACCAATCACACCGTTGTCTTTGAGTCGGTCAGACGCCCAACGGAAAGCTTTTACATATGAATCATAAAGCCCTCTTGTTGATCCTGCATTTGATTTTGCCACATAGGTATCCGCCAAGCGTTTATCCAACTTCGGATAAGAAATATTTTGACTATTATCATTCTGACTGCTTTGACCAATAGAGTAGGGAGGGTTACCAATAATCGCTGTAATCGGCTTTTCTTGTTGGCGTTTGAGACGCTCATCATTTGTCCCAAAAAAGGAATCATCGAGTGTGTCCTCTTGTTCTGTTGATTCAAAGGTATCTGTAAGAACAATTCCTTCAAATGGTATATACGGTTCATCACCATTAATATCATCAAATACCGCCTCGATATTGATAGCAGCGATATAATAGCTTAAAAGGACTATTTCATTCGCGTGAAGTTCTTGCGTATATTTTCTTAGAATATCATTATAAGTGATTTCACCCTTATCCATAAGAGATTTAAGATATTGTAGCGTGCGCGTAATAAAAGTACCTGTTCCTGTAAATGGATCAAGAATATGAACATTTTCACTTGCTAATGTTTTACCAAAATGTCTACGTAAGACTACATCAACAGATCTAACGATAAAATCAACTACTTCAACAGGTGTAAAGACAATTCCTAGACGTTCTGTTGTTGACTTGAAACCAGTAGAAAAGAATTTATCATAAAGAGTGATAATAATTTTTTGTTTAGCTTGTGCATTATCAATCCCTTCAGCACGTAAACGAACAGATTCGTAAAATGGTTGCAATTCTTTTTGCTCTTTCTCAAAGCCATATTGAGAGAGTTCGTCAATAATTTTTTCCATGGCTGAGCTAACAGGATTATTCTTAACAAAACTATACTCACCAAACAAAGCATCAAATACTGGTAAGGTAATCAAGTGTTGAGCCAACATTTCAATAGCTTGTTCTTGGTCAATGGATTCATTGATATTATGCTGTAAACTACGTAGAAAACGCTCAAAAGCTACCTTGCTATCTGGGTTTTGCTCTAAAATAATCTTAATTCCCTGAATGTGGCGGCGTGCAATATCAGCAACATCCTTAGACCAGTCTTCCAAATAGCGTCTATCACCCACTTTTTGAACGATTTTACCATAGATAGCACCCTCTACAGCTTCCCATTCAAGTTCTAATTCAGTTTGATAAGGTTTAAATGGTTCTTCAATAACCGTTCCATCACCATTTGTATTAAACTCAGGATCATCAGGTGCAGCACCAATCCCAATGATTTGGATATTTTTAGGCTTAGACCTGTTTAACTCCAACTTGTTGATAGTCGCTTCAAAACGTTCATCTACCGAACGCAAGGCATTAAGAACTTGCCAAACGACATCATACGATTTATTGTTGTCCAAGATCGTTTCTGCTGTTTCTCCCGCAGGAACTACAATTGGAAGAATAATATAGCCATATTCTTTACCTTCAAATTTGCGAATAATACGACCGACTGCTTGAACAATATCAACTTGTGATTTGCGTGGTGATAGGAAAATAATGGCGTCCAGATTAGGGACGTCAATTCCCTCTGTCAAGAAACGCACATTTGATAAAATGCGTGCCGAATTTTCTGGGATATCATCGCTTGCCAACCAATCTAATGCTTCATTTTTTTCAAGTGCATTCATACCACCGTCAACATGCCGAACATTTACAGAATAACTGTCTTCACTGTCAAAATAATCATTCACAACACTTTCAAATTGCTCAGAAAGACGTTTACTATCCTTGATGGTATGCGAAAAAGCAATAGCACGTTTCATCGGTTCACCAAAAATTTTATTTGAAAAGCTTTCTCGCTTAATCATCCCATTCCAAACACCAATAATACGTCCAACATCATCAATATTTAAGCCGTTTTCTGGGTCAGCTAATGATTTTTGCATGTCTTTTTGGATAACTGTTTCGTCAACAGCTAAGACCATTAGTTTATAATCCGTCAAAATATCATGGCTAATGGCGTCACCAAATCCTAAACGATAAAAGACCTTGCCATACAAACTTTCATCATCCATACTTGAAATGACTATTGAGTTATCTTTAGCTTTTTTCTTGGCATCCATACCATATAATTTCGGTGTGGCTGTTTGGTAAAGTCGCTTTTTCCCCTTAACATTTAAATCACTATGTACTTTAGTAAAAACAGAAGCTTCCTCTCCTAACGCCTTAGCCCCTGTTGTTCGATGTGCCTCGTCTCCAATAATAAGATCAAACTCAGGAAAACCGTTTTTTTGAGCCTTTCCAAGGACATCAATAGATTGATAAGTACTAAATACAACCAACAACTCTTTTTTAGGCTGTGTCATCAATTCTTGATAATTTTCAACCACCTTTTTAGCAGAAGTTGTCGCAGGATAACCAATATCACTTGCTTTTACAACAAAATTTGATTCATCTTGTTTGACACTACTTCTACTAGCATTTCTATCACTTGTGACTGCCATAGACGACATTGTCATTTCGGTGTCATTATTCCAGCCACGCAAAGTTTGAGTGAGTAATTGAATGCTTGGCACAAGATAAAGGACAATATACTGTTCTTTATTGGATTCTTTAGCTAGTGCTTCAGTAACTTTCAAACTCGTAAACGTCTTACCTGTACCGGGTGCCATGACTAATTGACCACGGTCATTCTCTTTAAAATGCTCCAAAGCACTTTTGATAACTTCTCTTTGATAGTATCTTGGTGTTTTCTTTTTCTTGATAACAACTGAATCTGGTTTATCAAATGAAAATTGCTCCCAATCAATTTGAGAATGCCTTAAATCGGATAAACCTATGCGAATGACATCTGAACGATCTGCCAATGCTTTTTCGGCATTTTTCCCCCATTTATCAGTAGAAGCTACAATGATACCTGATTCGTAATAATCCTTGCCAAGTTCACTCAAAAATGAATCAATATTAGATTTTTGAATGGCATGATTATAAAACTTAGCTTGGACGGCAACTAATTCTCCTGTTGTTTTCTCTGCAACAAGATCAACTCCGATGTCAGCTTTTGGAATCCCAAACTCTTCAGGTACTTCAGACAACAACCAAATATTTGTAAACTCATTTTGATAAGTTGGCTCATTTTCAAGATATGCCTTTACTAAATACTCAAAATAAGTTCCTCTATCTCGTTGTGTTTCAGCTACTTCATTGATTTGTGAAATTAGATTATCAAAAGTCATTTAAAAATCCCTTTTCTGTATTATTCAGTAAGGGACAGATGGTATTAGTGTATTACATAGTAATACACTAAGGGTACCCTTAGTGTATTACTATGTAATACACTAAGGGTACCCTTACTTAAATTTTTTTCTTTATTATATCATTTTTGAAAAAAACAATAAATGATTACCAAGATACAACAACCCCCCACAGCAATTTGTGGGGGGGATGTGGGGGTGTTTCAAATGAAACTTCCCATTTTTTAAATCACCTTAACTCAACGAAAAGGCTTTAGCAACAGGCTTTCAGTCCTAAACAATCGATAAACAATTATTTAAGAGTAACTGAAGCTCCAGCTTCTTCAAGTTTAGCTTTGATTTCTTCAGCTTCTGCAGTTGCAACGCCTTCTTTAACATTAGCAGGTGCACCATCAACAAGAGCTTTAGCTTCTTTAAGACCAAGACCTGTAACTTCACGTACAGCTTTGATAACAGCAACTTTTTTGTCGCCAGCTTCAGTCAATTCAACGTCAAATGAGTCTTTAGCAGCACCAGCGTCTGCAGCACCAGCAGCAGCTGCAGCTACAGGAGCAGCTGCAGTTACACCAAATTCTTCTTCGATAGCTTTTACAAGATCGTTCAATTCAAGGATTGAAGCTTCTTTAATTTCAGCAATAATGTTTTCAATGTTCAATGCCATTGTAGATTCCTCCAAAATATTAATTGTTTTATTAGATAATTGTTTGTAGCGTTAAGCTACCATACGCATTAAGCAGCGTCGTCTTCTTTGTTGTCTGCAACTGCTTTGACAGCAAGTGCAACGTTGCGAACTGGCGCTTGAAGTACAGAAAGGAGCATAGATAGAAGTCCTTCGCGGTTTGGCAATGATGCAAGGGCAGCGATTTCTTCTTTTGAAGATACAGCGCCTTCGATTGCTCCACCTTTGATTTCAAGTGCTTCAGCATCTTTAGCAAAGTCACTAAGAACTTTTGCTGGTGCAATAACATCTTCGTTAGAGAACGCTACTGCAGATGGTCCAACGAAAAGATCTTTCATTTCGTCAAGACCTGCTTTTTCAGCTGCACGGGTCAAAATTGAATTTTTGATAACTTTAAATTCAACACCGTTTTCACGAAGAGTACGGCGAAGAACTGTATCTTGTTCAACTGTAAGACCGCATGAATCAACAACAACGATAGATGCAGCAGCTTTCATTTTTTCAGCAACAGCATCAACTTGTTCAGCTTTTTTAGCAATAATTGCTTCACTCATTAGTTTTACCTCCGTTATTATTTTTGGGCTAGGTACAAAAAAATTCGCACCTAAACCTAGACACGAAAGTACAAATACGTTATTTCATCATTACGTTTTGTGCCTCGGCAGGAATATTATGAGCACGGCTCCCCTGCTGTCTTAGGTCAGTTTCATTACAAAACCTTAATTATTATATCCAATATTTCTCCTTGTGTCAATACTTTTTATGAAATATTTTATTTTTTTCATTTCTTTTCATGTTTTTAAATATCCTTTAAAGATAGGAAAAATTCAAAAACAGATTATAGTATCGGTTTAGTTTTATATAAAACGCTTCCTTTTAAAAAATCAGATTTTTTGCATATAAATATTTGACTTTTACTGACCAATGGTATATTATAATATCAGAAGGTGATTGATAGGAACAATTAAGAAATCTCTTTAAATACGACCTCTCTACTACGATTTGTAAAGACTAAAGAGATTTAACCTTCCAGGCACTAAATCGTACAATAGTATCATTTTAGGAAATATGATTGAAAAGAGGTAATATTTATGGCAAATAATAATTTTTATGGAAGAGATCCTTTTGGAAATATGGATGACATTTTTAATGAACTTATGGGTAACATGGGCGGGTACAATTCAGAAAACAGACGCTATTTGATTAATGGGCGCGAAGTTACTCCTGAAGAATTTGCACAATATCGCCAAACAGGTAAGCTCCCTGGAAACGCAGAATACCAAGAAGGAGCGCCTACTTCTGCTCCTAAAGAAGATGGTATCTTGGCAAAATTAGGAACAAACTTGACTGAACGCGCACGCGCTAACGAACTCGACCCTGTTATTGGACGTAACAAAGAAATTCAAGAAACTGCTGAAATCTTGTCACGTCGTACCAAAAACAATCCTGTCCTTGTGGGAGATGCAGGTGTTGGTAAAACAGCCGTTGTCGAAGGCTTAGCGCAAGCTATTGTCAATGGTGATGTGCCAGCAGCTATCAAAAATAAAGAAATTATTTCTATTGATATTTCTGGTCTTGAAGCTGGCACACAATATCGTGGTGCTTTTGAAGAAAATATCCAAAACCTTGTCAAAGAAGTTAAAGACGCTGGTAATATCATTCTCTTCTTTGATGAAATCCACCAAATTTTAGGCGCGGGGTCAACTGGTGGCGACTCTGGTTCGAAAGGCTTAGCTGATATTCTCAAACCTGCACTTTCTCGTGGCGAATTGACCGTTATCGGTGCAACAACTCAAGACGAATATCGTAATACTATTTTGAAGAATGCTGCGCTCGCTCGCCGTTTCAACGAAGTCAAAGTAAATGCTCCTTCTGCTCAAGATAGCTTTAATATTTTAATGGGAATTCGTGATTTATATGAAAAACACCATAACGTTATTCTCCCTGATAATGTGTTAAAAGCCGCTGTTGATTTTTCAATTCAATATATCCCACAACGTAGTTTACCAGATAAAGCTATTGACTTGATTGATATGACTGCTGCTCATTTGGCTGCTCAACACCCTGCAACTGATGTCAAATCTCTTGAAAAGGAAATTGCAGACCAAAAAGAAAAACAAGAAAATGCTGTGGCTAAAGAAGATTACGAAGCAGCTCTCAATACCAAAGTTCGTATCGAAGAATTGCAAAAACAAATTGACAACCATACGGAAGGGCAAAAAGTTACAGCTACCGTTAATGATGTGGCAGAATCTGTCGAACGATTAACTGGTGTTCCCGTATCAAATATGGGAGCAAGTGATATTGAACACTTAAAAGAATTAGCTAGCCGTTTGAAAGGTAAAGTCATCGGACAAGATGAGGCTGTTGAAGCCGTCTCACGTGCCATTCGTCGTAACCGTGCTGGTTTTGACGAAGGTAATCGACCAATTGGTAGTTTCCTCTTTGTCGGTCCTACTGGCGTTGGTAAGACAGAGCTTGCTAAACAATTAGCCCTTGATATGTTCGGCTCAAAAGATGCTGTTATCCGCCTTGACATGTCTGAATACTCTGATCGCACAGCCATTTCTAAATTAATCGGTACAACTGCTGGCTATGTTGGCTACGACGACAATAGCAACACGCTTACTGAACATGTTCGTCGTAATCCATACTCAATTGTCCTTCTTGATGAAATTGAAAAAGCCGACCCTCAAGTTATCACACTTCTTCTCCAAGTTTTGGATGATGGTCGTTTGACAGACGGTCAAGGTAATACGATTAACTTTAAGAATACCGTCATCATTGCCACCTCTAATGCTGGATTCGGCAACGAAGCTTTGACTGGTCAAGATGATAAAGATAAGAAAATTATGGATCGTATCGCTCCATACTTCCGCCCAGAATTTCTTAACCGTTTCAACGGTATTATCGAATTCTCTCACTTGACTAAAGAAGACTTGAACGACATTGTTGACTTAATGCTTGACGAAGTTAGCAAGACCATTGCCAAGAAAGGCATTGATTTGGTGGTTAGTGATGCTGCTAAACAGCACCTTATCGAAGAAGGTTATGATGAAGCCATGGGTGTTCGACCACTCCGCCGTGTCATTGAACAAGAAATCCGCGATAAAATCACTGATTTCTATCTCGATCACACAGATGTTAAACACCTTAAAGCTGACATGGTTGACGGAGAACTAGTCATCAGCAAAAAATAATTCCTATTTTTAAACACTCCTATTTAGCTCAACTCACAGAAGTTGGGCTTTTTTCTATGGTATTTTGATAAAATAGAATAACTAAAAAGTTTACAAAGGATAATGATATGCAACTCACACTTTATAATCTTTATCAAAAAATGCTAACACATATGGGAGCAACGAATTGGTGGCCTGCTGATTCCAAGCAACAAATCATCATTGAGGCTATTCTCATTCAAAACACGACTGAATTAAATGCTACTAGGGCTTCACAACTTATCAGAGCAGCTAGCAACTACGATTTGCAAGTGCTGGTGAGTATGCCTAAAGAAAACTTAGAAGAACTTGTCCGCCCTGCTGGTTTTATGAAAAATAAAAGCAAGGCTATTCAAGAAGTGACTAGTTGGTATTTGGCGCATGAGGAAAATCCTACAAAAATTGTTCAACAATATGGTAGCTCACTGCGAAAAGTCTTATTGTCTTTGCACGGTGTTGGACCAGAAACTGCTGATGTTCTCATGGCTTATATCTTTGACCAACCGCAATTTATCGCTGATAAATACGCTCGTACATTATTTATACAATTAGGAATTAATGATTTAACGGACTATAAAAACTTAGCAATATTGCTTGCAGAACTTCCGCAACCATTTACCTTTGTGGATGCACAAGAATTCCACGGATTAATTGATGAATTTGGCAAACAATATTTTCATCCTGTCGAGGACTTTCAGAAAAGTTTTCTGGCAGGCGACCAGTTGATTTTGAAATAAGTGTCATTTTTTCTGAAAATGAGCTAGTTAGCTATTTGAGAAAGTGCTACCATAAAAGTATTGAGTTCATTATAGAAAGGAGGAAATGATGTGAACGAATTAGAATATATGCCCAAAACAGTCGCTTTGAGGCCGTTTTACTTGGCTTTTTGGGAGGCGCTTTAGATGTCTATTGTCAAATACAATTCAATACCTTGGTCGCAACTCAGACTGGTAATATTCTTTTTCTAATCGCTGATATTAGTCATAGTCCATTACAGCAAACGCTGATTCGCTTGTTTTCTGTTCTTTTCTTCTCAATTGGTTTCATGTTTGGTTTGCATGTGCGTGCCAATGCCAAAACAGCCTTTTGGAGAGTTTATGCTCTGCTACCGTTGTTGATTGACACAATGATTTTGCCACTATTACCAGATATTCGTTTGCTTTGGGTTGTCTTGCTGGCACTAGCAACTGGGCTATTAACCTTGACATTTTCAGGCAGTTAGATTGAATCACACGCTTATTCTATTCTGATGACGTCTGGGAATTACCGTAAAATGATAACAGCTTGGCATCAGTATTTTAATGCCGATGAAAAAACGTGTGCTATGAAGCGCCAAGCTATCAATTACTCCCTTGTTGTTATTAGTTTTGTCATCGGTGCTATCACAACAGCTATTTTATATCATTTTACACATGAAAAAACTATCTGGATAGTAACGCTAATTCTCGCTTGCATTATCTACCATTATTCAAGTGTCGTTGTCCGCTATCGCTTGCAAGCTTGTAATATTTGATATTAAAAAACGCCCCTAGATTAGCACCAATACTAGTCTAGGGGTATTTTAGGTAAATGAATCTAAAGTAGCATCCAGCCATTATTCAATGGGATAGCGCAAAATGGTTTTGAGCTTATCTTTGCTAACACGATTTTCATTATTCAAGTAAATTTCTCTATGATAATTTTTTGAACGCTTTACATTAGTTTCTTTAGCAAATAAATCCATTTTTTGAAAAGAGATAGGTTCATCATCATAAGCACCTATGTGAAGAATTTCTACACAGTTTTCAGCAGGGATTGTCTCAAAATAAATTTGCTCATAAAGTGCATTAGGCTTTTTACGGCTAGTATGTTCCAATGCTGTCAAAAACATATTTTCTGTGATAAAATTCGGCTGACGTATCATAGCGATATATTCAAGTTGATTTTTATCCAAAATTTTATTGTCATCTACCGTTTTCCAAACTGCTTCTAATGGATACACTGTGTAATCATTTATGTCTTCCAAGGTAGGAGCTTTTTTATACCTCATTTTTATGGCATATGCCAACGAAAATAAAGCGGACACTTTATCTGAAAACTCTTTTTGGTTTGGGTCACCTTTACCATTAATCATAATAAACTGTTGTTTAGGAAGGTTTACAAGGCGTGGTGACTGTTTCGCTCCATATAACTCTTTTTCATGTTTTCGCCATTCATGTTTCATAATTTGTTCTCCTTTTCTCTTTGAGAACATTATATAAAACTTAACATGACAACAGTTGTCATGTTTTATATTTTTCTTGAATTTTCTTAATTTGACGCTGTATGCTTTCCCTCATTTCTCGTGGTTCTAAAACTTCCACGTATTCGCCAAAAGAAAAAAGATAGGAATAAAACACATCGTTATTTGGAAACAGTGTCTTTACAACTAAAAAATCATTTTCTTCTGTAATGCAATCTCGTGAAAATTCATCATACACACGAAACGCTACTTGTTTATCAAATTTTAGAGTTCCGGTAATCAGATTTTCCTGCTTTATGAACGTATCAACCTTGGGAATGACTTCAGGTGGTGTAAACTGCTCCTCTGTAATTTTAAGCTGTTCGATTCTAGTTAGTTTAAAAAGCCGACAGTCATTTCTAAGCATACAAAAACCATACACATACCATGCTTTACTTTTAAAAACAAGTTTTAGGGGTTGGATATAGCGAAACACATACTCTTTTTGGTTGTTAAAATAGTTAAAAGATATCACGCGCTTATCTAAAATAGCTGATTTAATGTCATTAAAAATATTCTGCTCTGGCTGCCCTTGCCGCCAATCTGAAAAATCCACCTCAATCTAATTCGTTGTTTGTATCTGAAAAAGTGCACTTATTTTTGTCAACAATTCATTGGAATCCTTGTCATGGGTAGCATGTAAACCTTGCAAAGCTGTTAGAATTTGTTCTTTTTCCTTTGATGATAATACTAATTTATCTAAGGTAAATTCCTCATCAATTACAATGCCACCATTTTTTCCTTGAATAGCATAAATTGGAATACCTGAAGCGCTAATAGCATCAACTCTGTAAATTGTCCTGACTGATACTTCGAATTTTTTGGCTAATTCTGGAGCCGTAGCTTTTCCCTTTTTTAGTAGGTAATAAACAATCCTAAACAATCGACTTTCCTGCATAAAAGTTTCTACTCCTTATATCTTAACTCACCATAATCTGCCTACTTCAGTTATTCTCGAAAGGCTTGGGCTAGGCATGCGATATCTTCTGGGCTTGTGCGACAGCAACCGCCGACTATTTTTGCGCCTAATTGGTGCCAAGCTCTGCTATTTTCAAGAAGAGTGTGTGAATTATGTGGCATGGATTTCCAAGTTTGTGTTGCACCGTCGGAAATCTCGCCAGAATTTGGATAGGTCACCAAAGGCTTGGGCCAAACCGTTCGAATCCGTTTTAACAAGCCAGAAATAACGGCAGGGCTACTGCAATTGATGCCAAAAGCCAAAATTTGCGGGCTTTGTTCACATGGAGCCGCTACTTCTTCAATCGGCGTTCCGTCGGAAATATGTTTATCATCCTGTGCCGTAAAAGAAATATAGGCTTCTGTTTGCGGAAATTCTGTCGCCAATAAATCAAGCAAAGCTTTAGCTTCAGCAACATTAGGAATCGTTTCAATTCCTAAAAAATCACTTCCAGCAGACAGTAAAGCTTGAATACGTGGGCGGTGAAATGCCTGATATTCTTCTTGCGTCAGCTGATAATTGCCATTATATTCAGAGCCGTCAGCTAAGTAAGCTGCATAGGGGTCCGACATCCCCAGAAATCAAAGGATAAGGGCGTTTTTTCTTTGCCTCATCAAATAAAACATTCCAAAAATTATCTCGTGCTTGTCTAGCTAAAGTCGCTGTCAAAGAAATAATATCCAACGCTTCTTTTTCAGATAAACCAAAATTCTCTAACCCTTGAACAGTCGCTTGATAACTAGAAGTTGTTAAAATATCAGCACCAGAACGTAAATACACATCATGCAAATCTTAGATAACGCTTGGATTTTCCAATAAATATTTAGCAGACCAAAGTTTGCCCGAAACGTCATAACCACGATTCTCAAGCTCAGTTCCCAAAGCGCCGTCTAAAATCACATAATCTTGACCGGCTAGCAATTCTTTAAATCTTCCCATAGTAAATCCCTTCTACCACTTCTTATAACGCAAATAATGGTAAACATAACACAAAATGACAAATGGAATCCCAAAATACAAGCCTGCACGCTGCGAAGCATCCCAAGCAATTCCGATAATCGAAATCACCAAAAGAATAATGGTAATATAAGGCAAAACTGGTGTAAAAGGCGTTTGATAAGACAATTCATCAATAGAATGTTCTTTCAAAATGCCTTACGAAAATTGATTTGTGCCATTGGAATGGATAACCAAACAACCACTGCTCCCACTAGATAAGATAAAACAGCTCCCAGTGATCCAGCTTGAGCGATAGTATAGCCCGAACTTAAAAACCAACCTGTACCTATCACACCGCCAAGTGACAACATAAATAAATGACGACTGGTCATTTTTCGCTGAAACTGACCTTCGTTTTCAAAATTATGATTTTCCATATACCCCTCTCAATTTTTAATATGTTTATAATAGCACAAGATTTTGAGAAAAGATAATAGTCATTATCTATTAATTTGTTAGTTAAAAACTATAACAAAAAACCGAAACAAAAGTGTTCAGCTTCTTTGCTTGTGTCATTATAATTCCAAGACGCAATACAATCTGGATTGTTGAAGGTCTCTGTCAAAAAATATAAAAACAATGATTGTCAACTTTAGACAACTTAAAATTTCCCATACGCATACAAATTTGCACCCACATAGCACAAACAAAAAAGACTGGAGCCCCAGCCCTTTTATCACAATTCATCTAAAATACTATCCCAAGATTCGTCTAAACCTGTGCGGTCAACGGATGAAAAGATAATAAATTTATCTGATTTATCAAAGTTTAATTTCTTTTTGATCGCTGATTCATGCTTGTTCCATTTGCCACAAGGAATCTTGTCAGCTTTTGTGGCAACAACAATAACAGGAATCTCATAATATTTTAGAAAGTCGTACATTTGAACGTCATCAGCGCTTGGGTCATGACGAAAATCAACCAAGCTGACAACGGCACGCAAATTATCACGACTTACCAAGTACTCTTCAATCATCTTACCCCATTTGGCGCGTTCTGATTTAGAAACTTTGGCATAGCCATAACCAGGCACATCAACAAAACGCAATTTATCATCAATATTATAGAAATTAAGCAATTGTGTTTTTCCTGGCTTACTAGATGTACGAGCTAGATTTTTACGTCCTAAAAGGGTATTGATAAAGCTCGACTTTCCAACATTTGAACGCCCAGCAAGCGCAATTTCTGGTAAATCATCTTGCGGATAATGGGATTTATTGGCTGCGCTCAACAGAAGCGAAGCGTTGTGGGTATTTAAATACTCAGTCATCGTCAGCTCCTTACGCAATTTCCAAAATTGGTTTGTCTTTGCCTTCAACAGCCACTTTAGTAATACGAACCTTAGTCACTTCTTCTTGGCTAGGAATTTCAAACATGATATCCATCATAGTTTCTTCAATAATTGAGCGTAAACCACGAGCTCCCGTCTTACGTTCAATGGCTTTGTTAGCAATAGCTTGCAAAGCATCTTTATCAAATTCTAGTTCAACACCGTCGTATGATAATAGCGTTTGATATTGTTTAACCAAGGCATTGCGTGGTTCTGTCAAGATACGAACCAAATCATCAGCCGTCAACTGTTCAAGTGCCGCTACAACTGGCAAACGTCCGATAAACTCTGGAATCAAGCCAAATTTTTGAATATCTTCTGAAATGATTTCTTGCATATAAGAAGCATTTTCATCAATTTTACGGTTATTTTGACCAAAACCGATAACCTTTTCACCTAAACGTTGCTTGACAATATCCTCGATACCATCAAAAGCACCGCCAACAATGAATAGGATATTTTTAGTATCAATTTGAATCATTTCTTGGTTAGGATGCTTACGTCCGCCTTGAGGTGGTACGCTAGCAACTGTTCCTTCAATGATTTTAAGAAGTGCTTGTTGAACACCTTCACCTGAAACATCACGTGTAATTGAGACATTTTCACCTTTTTTAGCGATTTTATCAATTTCATCCACGTAGATAATACCGTGTTCAGCGCGTTCGATATTAAAATCAGCTGCTTGAATTAATTGCAAGAGGATATTTTCAACATCTTCACCAACGTATCCTGCTTCTGTCAATGATGTCGCATCAGCAATCGCAAACGGTACGTCCAATGTTTTAGCCAAGGTTTGAGCAAGGAATGTTTTTCCTGAACCTGTAGGACCAATCATCAAAATGTTTGATTTTTGTAAATCAACATCTTCTTCGTTGCGACTTTCCGCAAAAGAAACACGTTTGTAATGGTTATAAACAGCTACGGCAAGCGCGCGTTTGGCACGATCTTGACCAACGACATATTCGTCAAGAGTTGCTAACAACTCTTTAGGTTTTGGAACTTCCGCTAAATCTGCAAGAACTCCCTCAACAAGTTCTTCTTTGATAATTTCTTGTGATAAAGCCACGCACTCATTACAGATAAAAGCATTGTTTCCTGCAATGATTTTTTTCACTTCATCTTGGCTTTTTCCACAGAATGAGCAATAAACTTTTACATCATTTGTTCGATTTCCAACCATCTTTTATTCTCTCTAATTCTATTCTCTCTAAATTAAAATAAGGTACCATACACGGCATGAATGGTATTGACTATATTTGTAAAGGCATTTAAAAACAAAAGAACTGCCAATCCATATCGTTTTTTTCTAAGTGCTGGGAGTGCACATAAAATACAAATAACTGCTAAGAAAGCCGTGAATACACCAAAAATACTTCTTTGCATTCCTATCTCCCTGTTTTTATTTTTCTAAGACTGTAATGGTAAAGTCGTAGGCATTTTTATCATCTTTTTCGTTGAAGGTTTCAGAGACTTTTTTAAAGTCTGTCAAATCAACGTCTGGGAAATACGTATCACCTTCAAAAACACCATGAACTGTTGTTCTAATAATAGCATCACAATGCAGTAGAAAAGCTTTATAGATACTAGCCCCACCAAGAATATAAAGGGTCTTATCATGCTTTTCAAACCAGTCAAAAACCTCGTCCATGTCATGAACAATTGTTACACCTTCTGCCTCAAAGGACTTGTCTCTTGTTAAAATCAATGTTTCGCGTCCTGGAAGAATACGGCGATTCATTCCGTCAAAGGTGACACGCCCCATTAAAAGAGCTTGTCCCATGGTTGTTTCTTTAAAGTGTTTTAACTCTTTTGGTAAACGCCATGGCAAGCCATCGTTTACTCCGATTAAACGATTTTCATCTTCTGCCCAAATAGCAACGATTTTCTTTGTCATACAGTCCTCTCATTTCGTCTATTTCATTTTATCAGATTTCCCTAAAAAATGCAGAAATGTGATACGGAAACGACCACAAAAGAGGGATTAAATAGCCAAATCAAATTTTAATTGTGGTTTAACTGGCTCATAATCAACTAATTCAAAATCTTCTGGTTTAATATCAAAGAAATCTGTTCCGTCTGGCACGTTGAGTACCAAACGTGGTTTACAATCCGT
The DNA here is from genome assembly GCA_934196125.1 of uncultured Streptococcus sp. Taxonomy (GTDB): domain Bacteria; phylum Bacillota; class Bacilli; order Lactobacillales; family Streptococcaceae; genus Streptococcus. The sequence continues at coordinate 20,313 of CAKPVT010000007.1, forward strand.
AGATTCGCGAGAAATCAATTCTCGAGCTTGCTCGAATTGATTATCGTAGATATGCAAGTTATTGACAAAGTAGAAGAATTTTCCCACTTTCCAACCAAAATGCTTAGCAATCATCATTTGAAGGGCAACATATTGCATAGCATTGATGTGGTGTGAAACAAGCATATCATTTGAACGTTGAGTCAAAGTTGCATCAAGGTAAATCTCACCGTCAACACGACGCACATCATACATTGTTTGAAAAGCACATGGCAAAAGTCCGTCTGTATTTTCAAAAGCTTCGTAATCCCAAAGTGAGATGACATTGCGACGATTCCATGGATTTTCCTCTAATTGTTTCAATATTTTACGGATAATGTCGTGTTTTTTGACAACAGCACCATAACGTTCGCCAATCGTTCCAGAGTTGTCAACTTCCCAGTCATTCCAATATTTGACATTGTATTTATCATTTAAAACTGATAAATCATTCGTTTGGTCTTGATAAATCCAAAAGATTTCGCGAATAGCACTTTTAATTGGAATAGGGCGGAGGGTTGTAATCGGAAATTCCCCCTTACTCAAATCATACTCAGCAAACGCTCCTGTAACGTATTTTGAATTAGCTTGTCCACCGCTTTGGTAAACAGGGCGAGCATTTTCTGAAAAGACACCTTCTTCCATAATTTTTTTGATATTTTCTTTAAAAATCACATCAGCTTTTGTCATGCCATTCACTCCTTTGGATTTTTTGATTTTGTTAAAAAATCATTCCTTCCTATTCTATCTGAAATAAACAAAAAAAGCTAGTATTTTTCTTGTATTCAAAATATTTTGCCCATTACTTTGACGAATCAAATAAATAATTTTTTTGTAGAGCATTTTCACAACTTTATGGTAGAATTATGAATGGACATTTAGTCACTCAATTAATAATAATCACGAACTCACTATGCCATAAGACATTTGAGCTAATTATGAGTTAGCTAGGCAGGTACTCGTAAACATTGTAGTATCAGGTGGGTTCAATCGTTCAGAAAGGTTTATTCATGAAAATCGGTATTGATAAAATCGGGTTTGCGACATCACAATATATGCTAAACATGGATGATTTAGCTGAAAGTCGTCAAGTTGACCCTGAAAAATACAGCAAAGGTTTGATGTTAAGAACGCTTAGTATTGCACCTGTCAATGATGACATTATAACTCTTGGTGCTTCTGCTGCTGACAGCATTCTTACTGATGATGACAAAGAAGTCATTGATATGGTTATCGTTGCGACAGAATCATCTGTTGACCAAAGTAAAGCGGCAGCAACTTGTATTCACAGCCTTTTGGGAATTCAACCTTTTGCACGTAGTATCGAGATGAAAGAAGCTTGTTACAGTGCGACAGCAGCGCTTGATTACGCTCGCTTACACGTTGAAAAACACCCAGAATCAAAAGTCCTCGTTATTGCTTCTGACATTGCTCGTTACGGAGCCCACACTTCAGGAGAACCAACGCAAGGTGCTGGTAGCATTGCCATGCTTATCTCACAAGACCCACAAATTTTGCTCTTAAATGATAATTCTGTTGCTCAAACACGCGACATTATGGACTTCTGGCGTCCTAATTATTCAACAACGCCTTATGTCAATGGTATTTATTCAACCAAACAATACCTTGATATGTTGAAAACAACATGGGCAGAATTTCAAAAACGCTTTAATACATCACTTTCTGATTTTTCAGCTTTCTGTTTCCACTTACCATTTCCAAAATTAGCCCTTAAAGGCTTTAATAAAATTCTGGATAAAACATTGCCAGCTGATTTGCAAGAAAAACTTAAAGCTAATTTTGAAAACTCTATCCTTTATAGTAAACAAGTCGGAAATATGTACACCGGTTCACTCTTCCTTGGACTCCTTTCACTTCTTGAAAATAGTGAAAACTTGGTAGGTGGTGACGATATCGCTTTCTTCAGCTATGGAAGTGGCGCAGTTGCTGAAATTTTCACTGGAACATTGGTTGAAGGTTTCAAAGACAAGCTTAAAAATAGCCAACTTCAAGAACTCAAACAACGTATTGCTCTTTCTGTTGAAGATTACGAAAGAATCTTCTTTGAAGAACCTGTTTTAGATGCTGACGGTAATGCTTCTTTTGCAAATTACAAAACTGGAACATTTGCCCTCAAAGAAATTCGTGGACACGAAAGAATTTATGGAAAAACAAACGAAATTGACTAAAGTTAACTGGAGTGGATTCTCCAAAAAAACAATAACTGAACGTCTTGAACAATTGGAAAATAATCATCTTTTAAGCACTGAAACACTTAATGACTTAAAAGAAGATACCTTGCTGTCGCTTGAAACAGCCAATCAGCTAACAGAGAATGTTTTGGGAACTTTCTCTTTGCCGTTTTCGGTTGCTCCTGATTTTCAGGTTGATGGTGCTACTTTCAACGTTCCAATGGTAACTGAAGAACCTTCAGTGGTAGCGGCGGCTAGTTTTGCAGCTAAAATCATCAAACGTTCAGGTGGTTTTAAGACCAAAGTTCATTCTCGAAAAATGATTGGTCAAGTTGCCCTTTATGATGTGGTAGACAAAGCTATCGCAAAAGAAACTATCTTGAATCATTCTGCGCAGCTATTGACTTTAGCCAATGAAGCTCACCCTTCTATCGTAAAACGTGGTGGTGGTGCTAGAGAATTGACTGTGGAAGAAAAAGATGAGTTTCTGATTGTTTACTTGACGGTTGATACACAAGAAGCTATGGGAGCCAATATGGTCAACACCATAATGGAGGCTTTAGTGCCTAATTTGGAAGAACTTTCTGGCGGAAAAAGTCTAATGGCAATTCTTTCAAACTATGCAACGCAGGCGCTTGTTACCGCCGAATGTCAAGTTGACCTTCGCTACCTCAGCCGCAACAAAGAGGAAGCTCATGAGTTGGCTCGAAAATTTGAACTGGCAAGCAAACTTGCTCAAGTGGATGTTTATCGTGCTACCACACATAATAAAGGGATTTTTAATGGTATAGATGCCGTTGTCTTGGCAACTGGAAATGACTGGCGGGCTATCGAAGCAGGCGCTAACGCCTATGCTTGCAAAGACGGACACTACCGTGGTTTAGCAACTTGGTCATTTGATAAAGAACAACAAGTGCTTCGCGGTCAATTAACGCTCCCAATGCCAATCGCAACACGCGGTGGTTCTATCGGACTTAACCCAACCGTTAAAATCGCTCACGAACTATTAGGGCATCCAGATGCACAAACACTTGCAAAAATCATTGTTTCTGTTGGTCTAGCACAAAATTTCGCTGCCGTGAAAGCATTGACTTCTACTGGTATTCAGGCAGGACACATGAAACTGCAAGCCAAATCATTAGCACTTCTTGCTGGTGCCACTGAAAACGAAGTTGGCAAAGTGGTTCAACAACTCTTGCAAGCACCACATATGAATTTAGAAACTGCCAAAACAATTCTAAAAAATCTGAAATAGACAAAGCGTCTGGAAGCTCCCAGACGCTTTTTTATAACTGTAAATGAACGAAAAAGATTAAGTTTTCTGATTTTTTTGACATTATTTCTCCAAAATAAAGTTTTTTTCTTGACAATATTTTTTAGAGATTATACAATCTAGTTATCGATACTAGATAAAGAGGTAAATAAAACTTTATGACAATGTCTTATCCAAAATGGTCTGAATTACCAGATATAGATTTATATTTAGATCAGGTACTGCTGTATGTCAACCAAATCGGCGAAGCCAATCATCAAAACGAAAAAGGATTAACGGCTTCTATGATTAACAATTATGTTAAACATGGGCATCTCGAAAAGCCGATTAAGAAAAAATACAGTCGTAAGCAGGTGGCACGATTAATTGTCATTACAAGTTTAAAAAACGTCTTTTCCATTCAAGAAATTAGCCAAACATTGGCGATTTTAACAGCAGACAACCAATCACAAAAACGTTATGATGATTTTGTTGCTTGCATGAATGGTGAAAAGATAGACGACTTACCTCCTGTTGTCGTTTCAGCTTGTCAAACATTGCAGCTGTATTACCAAACTCACCAATTAGTTCAAGAATTAGAAGGAGAAAAAGATGAATGCTAGCATGACTATGAAATTAAGTAAACGTCTTTCATTCGGCGAAGAAGTCGCAAATAGTGTCACTCACGCTGTTGGAGCTGTGACAATGCTTGCCCTGCTTCCTATCACTGCCGTTTATAGTTATCAACATTATGGTATAGAAGCAGCTGTCAGCATGTCTATCTTTGATATTAGCCTTTTCTTGATGTTTCTATCATCGACAATTTATCATTCTATGCAATATGATTCACCGCAGAAATTCATTTTGCGGATTATCGACCACAGTATGATTTACATTGCTATTGCAGGGTCTTACACTCCTGTCGCTCTCTCTTTAGTAGGTGGCTGGCTCGGATACGTTATTATTATCTTGCAATGGGGCGCAACTATTTTTGGTATTTTATATAAAATTTTTGCCAAGAAGATTAATGAAAAATTCTCACTCTTTCTCTACTTACTTATGGGCTGGCTAGTGATTTTCATTATTCCAAGCATTGTTAGCAAAACTGGTGTTGCTTTCTGGCTACTAATGCTTGCTGGTGGTCTTTCATATACTATCGGAGCAATCTTCTACGCTAGAAAACGTCCTTACGACCACATGATTTGGCACCTCTTCATTTTACTAGCTTCAGTGCTACATTACATTGCCATTGTTTATTACATGTTGTGATAAATTTAGTAATATATAAAAAACGTTGATTCAAAAGAATCAGCGTTTTTGGTTTGCTTCGTTTAATTTTCCGTATAGGAGATAATCTACCTGTCTAAGTTCGGCAATTGTTTTGCAATTCAGAGCACACATGATGAGGTGCAAGTCGTCTTTCCAGCCATTAATGATTGTGATGACTTCTTCAACAGAATATTTTTCGACTAGTTCTAGAATTGCTCGCGATAATCCTACCGCTTTTGCTCCTAAAACCAAGCATTTTACAATATCCAAAGGATGACGAACGCCGCCAGATGCCAAGATTTCAATCTTATCAATCATCGGCTGAGCATTCAACAGTGTTTGAACCGTGCTTTGTCCCCACTCATCGAGATAAGAACGATTATGCCCACGTTGATTTTCAATATAGGCAAAACTTGTGCCACCACGTCCTGAAATATCGACAGTTTTAATGCCTAACTTGTGAGCCATTTCAATTGTTTTCAAATCCATGCCAAAGCCGACTTCTTTAAGAATGACAGGAACTGGCATCTTTGTGGCATAATCGGCGAGATTTTCTTTCCATTGGCGGAACTCACGTTCACCTTCTGGCATTAAAAGCTCTTGCATTAGGTTGACATGAACTTGGAGAAGAATAGGTTGCATTTCGTGAATGGTTTGTAGCCCTAATTCATAAGGTTTGTCAATTCCGATATTGGCCGCTAGCAGCAATTCTGGAAATTCTTCTTTGCTAGGATAAGAATTATCATGAGGATTTTTCAGCGCAGCACTATAAGAGCCTGTAACCATGACAAGACCCGTTGCTTGTGCAATTTGAGCCAATTTTTGATTAACAGCCCTGCCTCTTTCTGAACCGCCCGTCATGGCATTGATATAAAAAGGAAACTCAAAATCACGCCCCGCAAAATGGGTGTGCAAATCAATCTCACTTAAATCATAATCAGGAAGAGAATGATGAATCAACTCCATATCGTCAAAAGAATTATAAGGAGATTGATATTTTAAAGCGTACTTAATGTGTTCATTTTTGCGATTAATCATTCTTGGTTACCTCAATCCAAATTGGTCTGACTAAACTTAATTTATCTTTCATCACTTAATCTTTCTTGATATAGTATTTCAATACCAGCTTTCTGCCAACGTTGGGCGAGTTCGTGGCTGTCGCTTTCTGAGAATGATATTGCAATACCACAGTCGCCGCCGCCTGAGCCAGATGATTTTGCAATGACATCTAAACCTTTTTCAGCAGATTTCAACGCCTTTAATTTGTCGTTATAAATAGCTGAGCTTAAACCGAGCAACAAATCACTAACTTTTTGCAGGCTTGCCTTAACAGCCATCTTATCACCCGTTTGAAGGGCTTGCTTACAGATTTGAACATTTCTTTCTGTATCCTCAAGAAACGCTTTTGGAATGGCTGATTTGACTAAATTAATCATATCTTTTGAAATGGACGGTTGTTTTGTCCAGCCTACCAAGAAATCACATGCCAACGCAGTTTTGATGATTTCGATACGATAGCCCCAGTCTTTAGCAAGTACAGTTTTGATGTCTTCTGTTGCAATCCACGTTGACACTTTTTGACGGTCAAAAGAGGTGAAAGCCACCAAATCATCGTAAGCAATACAAGCTATGTCGCCCATAGAACCATTGTCTCCCAGTTTTAAAAGCGTATAGGAAGCAAGCTTGAAAATGGTATCTGCTGATAAATTTAGCTCATAAAATGCGGACAAGGCTTTGAGCGTTAATACCGTCACTGAGCCACTTGACCCAATGCCAAATTTCTTACCATCACGCTCTAACTTTCCAGTAATATCGAGTTTAAACGCTGGCAAATCAAGTAAAGATTTGTCAAGGTAAGTAGCCAGAGTTACAATGGTTTGCTGAATGAGCGCATAATTCTTATCCACTGTCATATCAATAGCGTAGTCAAACATGTCTGAAAAAAGGGTAATTTTTTCGGCTTTTTTGACTGTCGCTGTCATATGAATGGGGATATTTTTCAAAATAGCAGTTTGCCCAGGGGTTAGTATGGCATATTCGCCTGCAATATAGAGCTTTCCACCTGTCTGCACACTAATCGTTTTCATCTGGTAACACCTTAGTACGTGATGCAATCACACGATAGTTTTCTTCAAAACGTTTTGTTAAGCGCTCTAAATCTTCTTCCAAACAAAGAACTTTAACATTTGGACCTGCATCCATTGTGAAATAGCATTTTTCACCTTGAGCGCGCAGCGATTTAACAAAATCAATAGCTGCATAGGTCTCATCTGTCAAATAGTTGAATGGTGGATTAGCGTGTGTGTTAGTATCGTGCATGGCAAGTGCATTGCGTTCCGTCAATTCTCCAACTTTTTCAAAATCATTGGCTTTCAAATAAGCAAGCATATCCTTATAATCTTGCTCAGATTGTTTGAGCCAATCCGTAAAAGTTGTTGACGTTTCAGCACAGCGTTTCATGCCTTCACGGCTAGAAATTGGTTTCTTGCTATCGCTTAAAATAAGCATAATCATTGCTAATTTGAGATCAGTTTGCACCGGATAAATGTCTCCGCTGTCTTTATCCCACGCAACAATCGGTCCAAAGAATGAACGCGATGATGACCCTGAAGCAAATTTGGCTTTTTGTGCCAGCTCTGCTTGATTTAAGCCAGTTTCAAAAAGTTCATTACAAGCCTTTACAAGCGCTGAAAGTCCACTTGAACTTGATGATAAACCTGCAGCGGTTGGCATGTTATTGCTAGTTTCAACTTTGACAAATTCGGAACATCCCCCACGGTATTGGTCAATAATGGCAGAAATTTTTGCGTGTTCTTTTTCATCTTGCAAGACGCCATTGATGTAAAATTCATCATGACCAACCGATTGTGGTAAAAAAGAAACAGTTGTTGTGGTAAACATATTTTCCAGAGTCAAAGAAATACTGCTAGTTGCTGGAATCATCTTGACAGCGTCAGCTTTCCCCCAGTATTTGATAATAGCAATGTTGGCATATGATTTTACCGTTACAATTTTTCGATCCACGTTTGAACCGCTCCTCCTTCTTTTAATGCGTTACTTATTTTTTCTGCGTCAGCTTTGGTACTTGCAAGGGCAATAATACAACCTCCAAGTCCGCCACCACTCATCTTGGCTCCAAGGGCACCATTTTCCAAAGAAAGCTTAACTAGTTGGTCGGAAACGTCAATGTTGACACCAATAGCTTGTAAATGAGCGTGTGCTTTGGTCATCATGTGACCAATTTTTTGAATATCTTTGTCTCGAATAGCTTTTTGAACAATTTCGGTTAAATCGCCGAGGGCTGCCAGATGTGGTAAATTCGCCTCTTCTGCCTGTGTAACCTTCTCAACAGCTTCACGCGTATTACCATAAATTCCCGTATCTGCAATAACCAAATAAGCATCCAAATCTAAATCAAGGGTACTAAAACCGATGTTACGGATAAAAGCAATGGCTTTATCACTCAAACAAGTCTTAGCATCAAGCCCACTTGGATTTGAATGTGCAATAATCTCTGCTTTATTCACCAAAATTTCCAGAGTATCCATATCAATGCTTTGCTCAAAATAATCAAAAACAGCACGGATAGCTGCGATAGAAACCGCTGCTGATGACCCCATGCCACGTTTTTGTGGAATTTCAGAACGAATCGCATAGGTAATGGAAGCATCTGTGTGATTTAGGTACTCTAACGCCGCATAAACAGCAGTTGGTAACGTGTCATAAAAATCAAAGTGAATCTTTTCTTCAGCTGGATAAATATGACATTCAACCTCAATTCCTTGAAGCGGAATCGCAATGGCAGGATAGCCATAAACAACGGAATGTTCACCCATCCAAATAATCTTACTATGCGCCTTACCAACGCCAATTTTCTTAGTCATATTCTTCTCTTACAATTTTTAGTTTACACTCCATTTTATCATTGTTCCACAAAAAAAGCGACTTTTACTGGAAAATAAATGCCACTATAAAAAAACAAACGAAGCTGGAAAAGTGCACTCAACTTCGCTTGTTTATGTCAGTATAATTGTAAAATGTAATAAGTCTGAACTTCATTTCCAAAATCCGTTCACTTAGAACGCATGAAAGAAAACTTTGATATTTTTTGATTTTGAACTCACACCAGATGATATCAAGCAAATCCAGTCACTTGACCGTTTTCCAAACAACTACGGAGCAAATGAAAGCCCAGAACACGTCAAACACTTATTAGGCTTGTAAGTCAGAAAACGAGTTTATATACAATATAGCAACATAGTAAAACAAGACGACTTCCAAACGGAAATCGTCTTGTGTTGATGTGCTTTAAGGTACGACTATTCTGTTTTTGCATTTAGGAGATCATCAATCTTTTGATAAACATCTTGTGCATCAATAGCTAATTGATATTCAATCTTAAATTTATCCAGCTGCTCAAAGAATTTTTCTTGACCTTGAATAACCAGACGATCACTTTCACGCTTATCTTCTGCCTTACCTTCCACCAAAAGATAAATTGACGAAGTATCATCTTTTTCTAAAACATAGATAAAATCAGGTGTCGTAGTACCTCCTGTAAATTTAGGGAGTTTTATAGCACTTTTCGGTAATTTACCAAATACTGTTACACCATTTCCATAACCACGAGTCAATAAGTCTTTTTCAGGATGAACACTGTCATAATAAACAGGTGGCATATCATAAAGACTTTTATCAGCATTTGGTATCTTCTCCTCTACTTGGTTAACGCCTAATAAACCTGAACTCACACTTTCTACAAAAGTATTGTCTTTAGGATTAAAAATAGATGTTCGAGCTTGAAAATCTAGTGCTTCATAATGGTAAGATTGACTATACGTTTTTTCAAATTCAGCTTTAAAATTCCTAACGAGTTTCTTAACACTAGAATAACTTAGATATTCAGAATTATTCAGTTTTTTTATAGCCTTTAATACGTGTGGATGAATATCCTTAATTGGTAGGTCAGTTTTTTTAGCCAATTCCTTAACAAAAGCACCATATGGCATACCTGAACGATAAGAACCATCATATTCTTGTGAGAGACTTTCTACAATCTTTATTTGATTATCATCACTAGTCAGCTCTTGCTTCGAGTAAGTGTAAGATTCTCGTTGATAATTATCAACATTTGAGAAAACATCCTCAGCTATATGAGAAATCTGAATAGAATTTCTTTCAAAGATTAACATATGTCGTTTAGAAAATATTTTCCAAATTTCTTTTACCTTTTTCCAATTTTCTTGATTGAGCTTAACAAGTTTTTTCGGACGTTGCCTGTTATTGTTTTCCACTATCCCCTTACGAAGCTGTGCATCATTTAACACAGGATAGTATTCTAATAACCACTCAAACCCAGATTTGACTTTACCTTCAATTTCAACTTTTTCATTAAATTTATTACTACGATCAATGATTTTTAAATCATCTAACTGTTCTAACAAATCTTTTTCATCAAAATTGGGTTGTGTCTTTTGAACATCCTCAAGAATCAACTTAATCATGTTATCATCCAATCTCTCATAATTAAGCAAACTATCACTATTAATCTCACCCACCAGCTTTTGAGCAAATTCACGCTCATCAAAGCTAATATGGAAAGATAAACGACTCTCAAACTCCTCTTGACGCACACGATGACCTGTTTCATCGAGTGGGAGTCGAAGACCACGACCAACTTCTTGAATCTTGCTATTATCGCTACCTGAAGTTCTCAGCTTAGCAATAACAAAGACGTTAGGATTATCCCATCCCTCTCGCAAAGTCCATTTTGAAAACAAAAATCGTCTGGTAATCCAGTTCCCATGTTCATCTTTAAAGCTAAGTAGTTTGTCTTTGTTCTTTAAGATATCATCAACTTCTGCTTGGATGTCCTCGTCGCCGCTACCTCTATCCTCACCAAAATAACCAGCATGAACATTTTGGTTTTCAGCTTTGAGACTCTTTTGAGTTACTCTTAAAAATTCTAGATAATCTTTTTCCTTTTGATTTTGGCTAGATTCATATTTCCCAATGAGTTCCTTCAATTTTTTAGTCAACAGTCGTTCGAATGTCTGTTTAAGCCAACCATCATTATCACGATAAGACCTAATGCTATCAATAAAGAATAAGGATAAAGTTTTAATTTTAGGAGCATTATTTGGGCGTAAGAAATTCTCTTGTTCTTTTCGAAAATGCTCATTAATGGCATCTTCAATAATCATTTCCTGATAAGAAGCTTGAAATGTTCCAGGTATAAGAGTCATTCCCTTGCTTAACTCTAAATTATTACTTAGCGTCTTACTCCCCGCATAGACAACATCCCCCTCAAAATCATCATCAACATCTGCAAGATTATCACCAACACTCAATGTTTTGTAAACTTTTCCTTGTTTAAGTGTTAACTCTTTAGCAGATACTTTATCGACTACCCAAGATTTTTTTGCTTGTTGTTCTGAAAGATTTGGATAGAAAATATCTATACCTTTAACTAAACCATTATTAAACGAATCTATGGCATTAAGATTATATTGGGGGTTACCTTGATAATAGTCTTTTTTTACTTGTTTATTTCTTCCTCTACCAATTGTCACATCTGGAAAAGTTGCTCCAAAACGGATAATAGTTTGTGGTTTAAGAGCTTCAATAGCTTTATAGTTTGCTTTATCTCTCGGAAAACGATGTGGTTCATCTATTATAACCACGGGACGTGTTTGTTGGATTGCTTCTAATGGTTGAGTTGTTCCACCAATCAAGGTTTGGTCATAGTCTGATTTTTGCATGCTACTAGAATTTAGCATACCAGCATTTATAAGCAATACCTGAATAGTATTCGAATTCTGTCTGCTACCTTCAATAAAGTTTGTCAAGTGTGCTGGAAAATTCTTTCGACCTGATTTTGATTTGAAATCACCTGCATTGATAACATTCAAATCTATTCTTGTATTTCCGTAGAATTGTGCAAAATATTGTTTAGCATAGCTTGACTGAATAAATTTTTTTGTTCCTTCTTTGATAGCAGGTGTTGGTACTACAATTACAAACTTGAAAATACCAAAACGTTGATGAAGTTCATACATGGCTCTAGTATAAACATAAGTCTTACCTGTACCAGTTTCCATCTTAATATCAATATTTTTATCATCACGATGACGATAATGAAGAATGGGATTTGCATAAACAAAATCTTTGTCTGGATCAGTAGTCTGCTCATCAAGTGGTGGAAAAGCTTTTAACAAATTTTCTAAGCTCTCCTCTTGATGTGGCAATTCTTCTAATAGAATTTTCATATCATACTACCTCCTAGTAACGTTTAATTAAATTGACTTTAGTATCAAGTTGTTCCAAAGCTGATTCTAACTCTCGCATACTCTCCATTCCAAAAGAATATCCGTAGAGTACTATTGTTTGCACTACCTTTTCATTTTTTCCAATGATATTGACAAGTTCCTTGGTTTGCTCAGATGACCAATCTTCCGCAATAAGATAAAGTCGTTCTGAATTGACATAGTTTGCTTGATAACCAGCTAAATCCAATTCTTTTACTGGGGTTAGTATTGAATAACCATCTGCCAAAAGCCAAGTTGATAGAATAGTCTCTTCGCCTGTGGCGCCATTATCAAAACCTAAACCTTGAGAAGAAAAAGGACTAATCATATCATCAAAGCCACTTTCGCTAAGAAGAAGGTGATTTCCTTTATTATCAATAAAATCTCCTGTCTCAATGTCAAAACTATCTAAATCATCTACAGTTACTTGACTCGGCTCTAAAACGCGATAATGTTTAAACCCACCATCAAATCCTTCAGGTAGTTCTACCCTTTTTCCTCTTGGATTTTTTGACTGGCACGTTTAATCCGTTCACGAGAAATCTCATCAATAGACTGATAACCAGCTTTAAAAGCAGATTCACTTCCCTTGCGAGCCACTTTTGTACCATCACTATTTTGCGTAAAAGTTGGCTCTGGTAACTGAACCATAATAAATTGACGATTACCACCATCTTCTGCATTTAGTTGCATAACAGCATCTGCTGTCGTGGCTGAACCCGCAAAGAAATCGAGGATGGTTAAATCATCTCTATATATCCCATCTTCTATTAATAAACTAATAAAATATTTAATTAAAGAAACTGGTTTAGGGTAAGAAAAAAATTCGCCTCCCATAAGATTATTTAAATATCTTGTAGCATTTTCTGAGGTATCAATCCTTTGTCCAAATCTACTTTTTGTAGCATTTTGCATTGACTGTTGAGTAAAAATAATTTGCTTTGGACTTTCCAAAGCTTGTTTGCCTTCTGCATAAATAGCACGAATAGCAAATTTTTCAGACTTAACCCAAAAAGTTGTTCCTTTTTGTACTTCTTCCTGAATAGTTTGATTAGACCAGCGGGACTTAAATTGTATTCTAAATTTGTTTTTATTCCATCCATTTTCCACAGTAACTGTATCAATTAGTAAGTATTTTTCATCTTTAGAACGACTATACTGACCATCTGCTAGATTAAATCGGACAGTTCCAATTGGAAATTCCAAGATATTTTCATTATTGGAGTTATTATATAAAGGTGCATCCTCGAATTCTTCCTTTTGATATTCAACCAAGATTTCATTCAATTTATCATTAATTACTGATTGTTTAGAATAGGCAAAAATATAGTCTGCATTTGAATAGTAATTTATTTTTTGTCTACCAAAATGTTGGGTTTTCTCCCAAACAAATTTCGTAATAAACTGCCCTTCTCCAAATATTTCATCCATCAGCATTTTGAGATTGGCTTGTTCATTGTCATCAATAGACACAAAAATGACACCTGTTTCTTTTAGAAGACGCTTAGCTAACCAGAGCCTTGGATACATGAAGGTTAGCCAAGCTGAGTGAGTTGCTTTTCCTTGAATAGATTTGAGGCGTTTCAATTCTTCATCGCTCATGCCAAACATCGCTTGCAACTTAGCGTCACTGTACTCAAATTTATCAGGATAAACAAATCCGTCTGATCCTGTATTGTAAGGTGGATCAATATAAATCACATCAATGCTGTTTTCATAACCAGCTTGCAAGTGGCGAAGAACTTCTAGATTATCTCCTGTAAAGAAAAGATTTTGACTATTTTGATTTTCTGTTTGTTCGTTATGAACTTTATCTGGTAAAACAACAGTTGTCGGTGCCTCACCAGCTTGTTTCTTAGCATAATCTTTACCAATAAAGTTTAGCTGATATCCTGAAGTTAGTTCCGTTTGTATAGAATTTTCCGCTAAAGCCTTCTGAAACTTTTCAAAGTCAAATGTCCCCTGAGAAGTAACGATACCATCCTCATCAATTTTATCAGCTGTAAAAAATTCTGGTAATTTATCTCTTAACGTTTTTAGAAAAGCAGTATTTGAGGTAACCTGTGCATTATAATTTCGATTATCTTTAAGCATAGGCTACCTCACTTCCGTTTTCACACAAAAAGGCTTTTTCGCATTTTGGCGAAAAAGCCTTTTTTAGAGGTTGACAAAAAACACTACTGATTACATAGTGTGCTGTGCTGTGCTGTGCTGTGCTGTGCTGTGCTGTGCTGTGCTCATGGATTGTACCATATCAATCTCCTTAATCAAGTCTTTTTGATTTAACTGCTCAAATTTCAGTTTATACATATGTTATTATACCATAATTAGCCTTTATGTTACTTTTTTACGTATCTTTGCTAAAACATAATCATCTCCTCAATGATAAACCTATTTATAAAATATTATAACAAATAAATTGTAGCTTTAAATAAAAAAGGTTGATAATTCAACCTTTAAAAGATATATTTAGCTATTGATAAACAATTTTGTATAAACTATTTTTCCCCCCTACAAACTTACTAAGAATGTAATGGTATCTCCGCTATAAGAAACGCTAATACTTCCTTTGAAGAGTTTGACCATGGTCTGTGCCATTGACAATCCGATACCATAACCTGATTTTTTGTTATTATGTGATTCATCTTCACGGTAAAAACGTTCAAAGAATTTGCTATAATCAACGTTCTTGCCTTCGGCGTAGGTATTGGAAATTTCCAAGCGTGCTTTTGAGAGGCGATTAGCTTTGCTTAATTTAACTGAAACCGTTCCTCCTGTATCACAATATTTGTTAGCATTATCAACCAAAAGAGTCACTAATTCAAAAAGTGATTTTTCTTCTGCTTTGACATGAATATCAGGTTGAATTTCCATGACAAATTGCTTGCCGTCTTTGATGACAGGACCTTTAAAGTCCTCGGCAGCATCTTCAGCAATTGCTGAAAAATTCAAATCGGTCAACACGACTTCAGGTTGTTCCTCTAGACGGGCCATAGCCACCAAACTATTAATCAAGCCAGTCATACGTTCAACTTGGTCGTTGGTACTTTTTGTCCATTCTGATTCACCGTTCATCATCTCAACCAATTCATTATTAGCCGAAATAATTGCCAAAGGTGTCTTCAATTCATGCCCAGCATTCGTGATAAAACGACGTTGTCGCTCATAATTTCGGATAAAAGGCTTAATAACCCTACCAGAAAAAATAGAAACCATGAGAACAAAGAAGGCAAGACTAACCCCTGACATCCATAAGGAAAGATGAAGCAGTGTCATATTGTCCTCAATTTGATTCGTTGAGTCCAAAACAACAATCAATGTCGAATCATCTGATTCATCCGTTACAAGATAAGAATAGGTGTGATTATTGTAACGAAAAGCACCGCTCGTATCACCTGATTTATTAATCTTAGTCAGGTAATTCTCCACTTGCTCATCGCTCAAATCAGAAATATTGCTCGAATTTAACGAGGTGATGTTTCCATCTTCATCAATAACAGCACTAAAATACCGATATTGAAAAAGTGTATCGACAGAAACTGTGTCACCTAATTCAGTAGTTGCCTTGAAAACACTTGGGAACGTTCCGCCATTATCTGAAATCAAGGTTAAAATCTTGTTGATTTCATTTACCGTTTGAATATAACGGACAGAATTAAGCACCCCAACCACTGAAAACAAAACAATCAGAATGGCTAAGGAGGCAATCGCAATAAAACGAATCCTTAATTTTCGAAACATGGCATCACCTACAATTCTTTCAACTCATAATCACCCATTTCCTCACCCTCAATCACTACATTTGCGCCGATTGATTTCAATTTTTGACGAAGGTAGGAAACGTAGATAAAAACATAGCCATTATCAATCTCTGGGGCATCTTTGTCATTTGCCCAAACATGGTTAAAAATTTGGTCGGTTGATAATTTCTTGCCTGCATTAAGCATGAAGAATTCCAGCATTTTAGATTCTTTACCTGCTAGGCGAATGGTGTTTTGACTGACAAGTTCCTGTTCACCAACATTCAAGGTAACTGTTCCAACGGTCAGAATATTAGACGTGAAATTGGTATCCACACGACGTGACATTGACCGCAAACGCGCTAATAGTTCTTTTAATGAAAAGGGTTTGGTCAAATAATCATCTGCTCCAGCATCTAAGCCTGTCACACGGTCATCAACTTCAGCCATAGCAGTCAACATAATAATGTGTGACTGGTTGCCTGTTCGACGAATTTTTTGCACAGCTTCGATGCCGGATTTGACAGGCATCATAATATCCATGACCATAACGTCATAGGCATTTTCATTTGCCATATCAATAGCTGCCTGTCCATCATAAACCGAATCCACATCATAACCTTCATGGGTTAACGCCGTAGTCAACACACGATTCATTTGAATTTCATCTTCTGCAACTAATATTTTCATATACTATCTCCTCGTAGCTCATATTCATTAATCTTGGGAGCTTTCTTGGATGAGGTTTCGAATGGTTTGCATGGTCAAATCACAAGACGCTAATTCATCTGCGCAGCGTTTGAGCTCACGGACAATACGTTTCGGGTCTTTAATATCATGCTTGTACTTCATTTGATGTTCCAAACTAGCCCAAGAATCCATAGCAATGGTGCGAAGCTGTATTTCAATAAAGTATGAGCCCTGCTTATTTTCCAAACAATCAGGATAAGGCGTCACAACTTCTACTATCAAATGGTAAGAACGATAGCCATTTGGTTTCACATTTTTGATGTAATCTTTCTCAGCAACAATGGTGCAATCATCAAAAGAACGGATAAGCTCCACTAAGGTATAAATATCATCAACAAAACCACATACTATCCGCAGACCAATACTATCACGCACTTTTTTCAAAGCAGTCTCGGTTGTTACTGGAAGATTTTTGCGTTGACACTTCTCTGTCATACTTTCAGGTGTCTTAACGCGAGCGATAAAATGTTCAAACAGCTTATAACCAGTCTCTTTTTTAACCTCATCATTTTTCTTGCGAATACGCTGACTAAAGTCCTCCAAAATCAAAGGTAGGTAATCAGCATATTCTCCATAAATCATATCTGTCATAACTTTTCCTAACTAAATGATAGTTTCATTATAACAAAATTCCTTATAAGAAGCTAGAAGGGCATTTTAAAGAGCTAAAAAGTTGAGCTAAATGCCCAACTTTTTTTATTTGTATTCTTATTATTGCAAGACGCATTAAGTCACACTTTCGTTCTTGACTAATTCTTCAACAAGATACAAGATGAGGTTAACTAATAAGCTTAGGGCAACAGTCAAAATGATACCCCAAAGCAATTTAGGCAAACTCATTGTGCGGAGTCCGTCAAACAAAATACTACCTAGACCGCCTGCATTAATCGTTGAGGCAATTGTTGCGATAGCAATCATTGAACTTGCTGCCAAACGTAATCCTGCAAAAATAGAGGATTGCGCCAATGGCAACTGAATTTTTGCCAATATTTGCCACCTTGTCATCCCCATACCAGTCGCCGCTTCAACAATACTGTCATCAACTTGTGTCAATCCTGCTAAAAATGTGCGAACTAACGTATACTGTGCATAGATTACCAAAACTATTATGGCTGTTCGCGTCCCCAGACCTGTCACGGGAATCAACAAGGTAAACAGCGCAAAACTCGGAATGGCGTACAATAGTGATAAGACGTAAACAGAAGCCTGCCTTATTTTAGGGTAAAACAGCAAAATCACCGTGATGACACTAGCAAATAGCAAAGCAAACAGTAGGGAAAAGCTCATCAATTCAATATGTTCAATGAGCGCCGTGATTAACTTATCAGAAGATGTCTTAAAATAATCAATCATAGCTAGCCCTCCACAGTTTTTCTTGTTCCTGCGCGGTTGTTATCAATTTTTGGACAAATTTATTTCCTGGATTTTTGATAATATTTTCTGGTGTGTCAAACTGGCAAATGGTACCATTATCCATGATAACTACTCGTGTTCCCAGTTTAAATGCCTCATAAATATCGTGAGTGATAAAAACAAATGTCTTTTGATTTAATTTCTGATGAATCGCTTGCAATTCCTCTTGTAAATCATTACGAGTAATGGCATCAATGGCACCAAATGGTTCATCAAATAACATGACATCAGGGTCAGCAGCTAAAGCACGCGCAACACCTATCCGTTGTTGCTGCCCACCGGATAATTCACTTGGATAACGTTCGCCGTAATCCGCCGCAGGCAATTGTACCAAATCCAAAAGTTCTCCCACACGATTTTCAATGCGTTCCTTATCCCAGCCCAATAACTTGGGAACAGTTGCAATATTTTCAGCAACCGTCATATGTGGAAATAAGCCGATTTGTTGGACAACGTAACCAATCTGACGACGAAGGCTAACGGAATCCATCTGCTCAATATCTTGCCCAGCAAAGAGAATCGTCCCTGACGTTGGTTCAATCAGCTTGTTAATCATTTTTAGCATGGTTGTCTTACCAGAACCTGATGTTCCCAAAATGGTGATAAATTCGCCATTTTCAATGGTTAAGTTAATATCATTAACAACCGTTTTATCACCATAAACTTTGCTTACATGCTCAAATTGAATCATTGTCTTTTCTGTCATAAATCTATCTTTCTAACCTTTTATGCTATCGTAGTATTCTTTTGCGACATCTGTATATTCTTGACCGTCAACATCCACTTTAGCATTAAGTTCCGTAACTGTTTCAGTATCAAGTTTTGCCGAAATATTATTTAAAATGGTTTTAATATCTGGATTGTCATCCAAAATATTATCTCGCACAACTGGCGCTAAATTATAAGGTGGCCAGAACTGTTTATCATCTTCCAATAATGTGAATTTATCCGTACTAACCAACTGACCTTCGGTCGTGTAAGCTGGCGTTACATCTGCCTCATCATTTTCAAGAACACTGTATTTCAAACTATTATCATACACCTTTGAAGATTGCCAGTTAAAGGTACCATAAGTCTTTTCTAGTCCTGGTAAACCATCTTCACGTTCATCAAATTCCCCTTGTGAAGCAAAGCGCAATTCACTAGCATGAGCTTGCAAATCAGAAATCGTCTTGATGTTGAGTGAATTGGCGACTTCCGTACGAATAACCAAACCTTGGCTATCATTTGCTGACGCGTAATCAAGCCAAGTCAGGTTAAATTGTTCCTCATACTCTTTTTTGACAGTCTTATAAACTTTCTCTGGGTCTGTTTCCATATCCTCGCCCAAAACTGACAGCAAACCAGTTCCTGTATATTCTGGATATAAGTCAATCTCATCATTGACAATCGAATTATGGATCAAAGAACTTGAAATATTTGACACACGGTCAACGGTATAACCATTGTCCTCAAGCGCAAGCGCATAAATTTCAGCAATGACTAGATTTTCCGTAAAATCTTTCGACCCCACACGAATGGTGGTTGACGATTGCTGCGCTTCAGAAGATTGATTATTGCGCCACGCCCAAATTCCACCAACAATTGCCACCAAAATGACTACCAGTAACGCTCCTGAAATCACCTTTTTATTTTTCATAATGTTCTACCCCTTTTATGCTTAAATCAAAAATAATCATACTAAGGAACGACAATATCGCAACCGAACCACCACCAATTAGCAATAAATCATAACGATAAAGTCCTAATCCTGTAAAAATCAAAGTACCAAGTCCACCCGCTCCAATATAGGTCGCCAAGGTTGCGCTAGCAATAATTTCCACCAATGCCAATTTAATGCCATTTAAAATATGTGGCAGAGCTAACGGAAATTGGACTTTTGTTAATAATTGCGACCTTGTCATCCCAAGTCCCAAAGCTGTTTCCAGCAAATTTTCTGAAACCGACGCAAACCCAACAATCGTATTTAATAAAATGGGTGGTATTCCCAAAATCACTAAAGCAATCAATGCAGGTAAGCGCCCCACTCCAATGAATGGAATCAGAATAAATAGTATTCCAAGGCTTGGAATAACGCGTAACCCTTGCGTCAAAAGCGTTGACAATTGTCGTACAAACGGCTTTTCATAAGAAAAATAACCAAGTGGTAGAGCGATGATTAAGGCAATCAACAAAGCCTCGAAACTTAGGCTAATGTGTTGCCAAACGTATTCTAAATAAGTATTTCCATTATCTGCAAAATATGCAGCTATATCATTTAACATGTTCCTTTACCTGATGACTTTCTAAAAGTTCTGTTAACCTATCAGTGAACATCGCTGTCGCTGACAATAAAACTTCCTGTTCTTCCAAAGTCAAAGCGCTCATTGCTTGCGCTTCAAAATCTGCTAACGGCTCCAATAATTCAGCAGCAAACTGCTGACCTGTTTCAGTTAAACGAATCAACTTCTTGCGCCTGTCAATTCGGGAAGGCTCCAAATATAATATTCCTTTTTTCATATAAGTTTTAACAATTGCTTGAATCACTTATTTCGTTGAAAATGTTCGTTTTGCAATGCTCTCCTGTGTCATCCCATGTGGATTATGATAAATCCACATAAAAACTAATAACGATTTACTATTTAGCCCATGCTTTTTAGCGTAGCTTTCATAGAGGAAAAATTGCTCATCACGCAAACGAGCGTATTTTCTAGCATTACTTATCACTAAAATTTTCCTCCTTATTTAAAACAATGACCTTGCCAAATGCCACAACACTATCGAGATAATCATATGCAGCTTAAATCAAATACACACTCAGGGCGAACATCTACTTGTTCTTGCTCAATATAAGCTAACATTTTCTGAATCTTATCTTGTAAAACATTGCCTGAATAAAATGTTGTCAAATAGACATTATTTTTAAGTTCCATAATCGGATCAAATTCTTCCAGATACCATTTTCATCCCAATTGACCGCAGGAACAAATAATTCCGTTTTCTTGCAAATGCCCTAGACTGTCTTTAATGGTGGCAGGTCCAACTAATTCT
Source organism: uncultured Streptococcus sp. (assembly GCA_934196125.1). Classification (GTDB taxonomy): domain Bacteria; phylum Bacillota; class Bacilli; order Lactobacillales; family Streptococcaceae; genus Streptococcus. The sequence continues at coordinate 41,284 of CAKPVT010000007.1, forward strand.
AAGATTTTCGTGAATGTCACATCCGTCTTTAGCACACCATTATCATCAATAACCAAATCATCATATCCAGCGTCCAAAAGTTACGCTTTTTAGCAGTATTGCGCACACTTGCATAGACGTTCACGTCAGGAAATTTAGCTTTTACCAATTTCACAAAGCCGTCCCGACACCACTAGCACCAGCACGCACCAAAACCGTATCACGGGAGGTGATTTTTAAATTTCGATAAGCACCAAAGGCAGTATAATAAGTCTCTGGAATCGTCGCCAACGTTGCCCAATCCAACTGCGTTGAGACAGGATAAATCTTCTCATTTGGCAAAAGGACATATTCAGCATACGAGCCATCAAAATCACGTCCCATTTCTCCCATAGCTGAGCACGTTGTCCCAGACTCGTTTTAGTTTTAAGCTACTTCAAATTGTGAGTTGTAGAGGTCAGCATAAAAGCCGCCTTGTTGCATCAAATCATCGTGATTGCCTTGTTCGATGATGTTACCATCTTTCATCACAAGGATAAGGTCAGCGTTTCTAATCGTTGACAAACGGTGAGCGATAACAAATGATGTACGACCTTCCATCAATTTATCCATGGCTTTTTGAATCAGTTCTTCAGTACGTGTATCAACTGATGACGTTGCTTCATCCAAAATAAGGAGCGGTGAATCTTTCAAAAGAGCACGCGCAATCGTCAAGAGTTGTTTTTGACCAATTGAAAGTGTTACAGAATCATCAAGATAAGTGTCATAACCCTTTGGAAGTGTCATGATAAAATGATGAACACCAACAGCCTTAGCCGCTGCAATAACTTGTTCGTCTGTAATATTTTCTTGATTGTAAATCAAGTTTTCTTTGATTGTTCCTTCAAACAACCACGTATCTTGAAGTACCATTGAGAATTGGTCATGCACTTCTTCACGTGTCATCAAACGTGTATCCACACCATCAATAGTGATTTGACCTTTATCGATTTCATAGAATTTCATGAGCAGATTAACAATTGTTGTTTTACCAGCGCCTGTTGGTCCAACAATGGCAACTTTCTGACCAGGTTTCGCCACAGCGGAGAAATCATGGATAATTGTTTTATCCTTAGAATAACCAAAGAAAACATTATCAAAGGTAACTTCACCATTAACATCACTAAGTTGACGTTCCTTATCAGACTCATCTTCCATTTCATCTTCTTCAAGGAATTCAAAGACACGACTCATGGCAGCTGTTGCTGATTGCATTTGTGTGAAAGCTTGCGCAATTTGTGACAATGGTTGTGAGAAGATACGAACATAAGTCATAAAGGCAACCACATCACCCATGGTAATATCACCATTGATAACTTTAACGGCACCAACCACACAGACCATAACATAACCAAAGTTCCCAACGAAAATCATAAGCGGCATCATAATACCTGATAAGAACTGTGATTGCCACATTGATTTATAAAGATTGGTGTTTAATTTTTTAAAGGTTTCGCTTGTTTCACCAGCCGCATTATAACTTGTTACCACATTATGACCAGAATAAATTTCTTCAACATAACCGTTAATCGCAGCTAAGTTATTTTGTTGGCGTTTGAACAATGGTTGTGATGAGCCCATGATAACCATAACCAAAACAAAACCAATCAGAACAGACCCAATCACTGTTAAAGCCATGCTGACATTTGAATGGAACATCATGAAAATTGAACCAATCAATAACATGGTTGATGTCACCAAAGTTCCCAAACTTTGGTTAAGCGATTGACCAAGCAAGTCAACGTCATTTGTCACACGAGAAAGGGTGTCCCCTTGCGAATGACTATCAAAGTAATTCAATGGAACCTTGTCAATTTTGGTCTGAATAGCTTTACGTAAACGTTGTGAAAAACGTTGAACGATAGTCGCTATGGTAAAGCTTTGAACATAACCAACTACTGCTGAAATAACGTATAAAATTGCCAAAGTTAATGCAATTTTACCAACTTTATCCAAGTCGATTCCTGGAATCATACCAGTCGCCGTTGGTGTCAAACCTTTGGTGATTGTATTGGTGATTTCTTTTAATTTATCAGGTCCAATAACCGTAACCGTCGCAGAAACAATTGCTCCAATCACTGCAAGAAGAAATGGAAGCTGGAAACCTCTAATATAGGGCTTCATTCTGTCATAGAAAGATGTTTTTTTCTTATTTTCCATTTTCTAATTCCTCCTTAGATAGTTGTGAGTAAGCAATTTCACGATAAACATCGTTGTTTGCAAGCAATTCTTCGTGTGTACCTTGACCAACAACTTTACCTTCATCCAAGACCAAAATTTGGTCAGCGTCCATAATCGTTGAGATACGTTGTGCCACAATTAATTTCGTCATATCAGCTGTACGTTCTTTCAACTGTGAACGAAGGATTCGGTCAGTCTTGTAGTCAAGTGCTGAGAACGAATCATCAAAGATGATAATCTCAGGTTTACGAGCAAGAGCACGCGCAATTGCCAAACGTTGTTTTTGACCACCTGAGAAGTTTTGACCACTTTGAGCAACAGGTGCTTTTAACTTACCGTCTTTCATTTCAACGAATATCTTACCTTGAGCTAAATCAAGAGCTTCCCACATCTTATCATCATCAAGTGGCGAACTATTGCTTTCTCCCATATCCATATTTGAAGCGATATCCCCACTGAAAAGCACTGCTTTTTGCGGAATATAACCAACAATCTTATGAAGCGTATCATGGTCATATTGACGAACATCAATGCCATCGACTTTAATCGTTCCTTCTGTCGCGTCATAAAAACGTGGAATCAAGTTCACCAACGTTGATTTACCAGAACCAGTTGAACCGATAAAGGCAATCGTGTCTCCAGCTTTCGCTTTAAAGGAAACATGTTCCAAAACAGCTTCTGAATTTTTGCTGTAACGGAATGAAACATTGTCAAATCCAACAGAACCTTTTTCAGTTGGTTTAGCTTGATTTGTTTCTGGATATTCAATTGAAGATTTTGTTTCAAGAACTTCATTAATACGCCCAGCAGCAACAACAGCACGAGGTAAAATGAAGAATACAACAATCATCATCATGAATCCCATAACAACTTGCATGGCATATGATGAATAAACAACCATATCTGAGAACAAATCAACTTTATCTTGCATAGCGCCAGCAATTTTCGTTGGTTCTGTCGGAATAGCAATATTTTCAATCAAATGCGCACCAATCCAGTAAATAGCAAGTGTCATTCCGCTTGAAATTCCCATCATTACTGGAGATAACAACGCCATTGAACGTCCAATAAAGAGGTTAAGATTGGTAACATTATCATTGGCTTGTGCAAATTTAGCATCTTGATAATCTTCGGCATTGTATGCACGCACCACACGGATACCTGTCAATGATTCTCGCGTAATACTGTTCAATTTATCGGTTAATGTTTGAATCATGCGTTGTTTAGGCATCACCATCATCAACAAGAACATAATCATCAAGAACATAACCGCAACTGCGACAATAAGAACCAATAGCCATTCATGATTTTTATCAGCAATCTTGGTTATTGCCCAAATTGCCATGATAGGTCCTTTAGTAATGACTTGGATTCCCATTGTGAAAACCAATTGAATTTGTGTAATATCATTGGTTGTACGTGTCAAAAGACTAGGAATTGAAAATTTCTTGATTTCAGCATCTGAAAAATTCAAGACACTGTGGAAAATGTCATCACGTAGGCGTGTACTAAAACTTGCCGCAATACGAGCAGCCAAGAAACCGACAACGACGGATGCCGCAAAGCTTCCCAAAGAAAGCAAGACCATACGCATCCCTGGCGCATCAAAGTTCCAAGCAAAAATATCTTTTACTTTTGTTCCCTCTGTTGATAGCAAGGTTGTGATATCCGACATATAATCTGGAATTTTCAACTCAAGATAAACATTCAAACACACAAATAATACAGCAAAAATAAGCATCGTAACCTCTTTTACTGTTAAGCGTTTCAAAATTTTTAACATGCGTTACTCCTTGTTTTCTAAATTTTTCAAAATGCGGTCAAAGACGCGAAACGAGATTTTGAGATCCTCATGGTCGACACCAGCTAAGATTTGTCGATGCATTTCATCATGGAAATCTTGAATATTCTGAGCCTTTGATTTTCCAAGTTCAGTCAACACCACTTGCTTATAACGCTTATCTTCTTTTGACGAAACAACTTGGATAAAACCATTTTTCTCCATGCGCTTAATCAAATTGCTAGTCACTGACTTTGAAATTCTTAGTCTCTTCTCAATGTCCTTGATATAAATTTCTTTATCGGTATTATCACGAAGATACAATACCGCAAATCCCTGTGGACCAGCCAGATTTTCAACACCATAACTTTCCGCAAGGGCATGGACACGATTTTCCATTAAATTGATAAAATCCCTAAACTGTGAAAACAGATCTTTCTTGTGCATCTTTTCCTCACTTTCTGAAAAATACCAAGATTCATTCTTGTAGAATACATTATAGTTCTTATGAGAACTATTGTCAAAAAAAAGCTTCGATTCTGCTTATTATTTTCAACTATTTTCTGAAATCAAAAAACAAACGTTGATATATCATCGTTTGTTTGAAGTTTTTTTGAAAATTAAATGATAATACCTTCCAAGTGGTCTAATTCGTGTTGGCAAATTTGTGCTGGCAAACCTGTCAAGGTTAAGGTTTGTTGGTTCCAATTTTTGTCTAAAAAAGACACTTCGATTCTCTGGTAACGACGTGTTGGTCGTACTCCTGTCAATGATAAACAAGACTCTTTCGTGTCAAATGGAAGTGATTTGTTAAGCAAAACTGGATTGAACATCACCAAATCTGCTACCCCCATATTAACAATAATTGCTCGCTTTTTAACGCCAATCATATTAGCTTAGCAGCCATGCCGACACAATTATCACGATTTGCCACTAAAGTATCTTGCAAGTCTTGTGCCAAATACAAATCTTCTTTTGTTGCTTCTTCTGACTTTTGCGCCAAGAAAAAGGTGTCTCTTACAATCTGTTTAATCATTTTTTCTCCAATAGTAATTCCATAATATCAAAATCAATAGCTTGGTCATCAATTTCCATAAAGCGCTTAAACGTTCCAATCTTTTGAAAACCAAGGCTTTCATAGAGAGGAATCGCTCGGTTATTATCAGACCGAACTTCAAGCGAGAGGAGTTTTAATCCTGATTGCTGCGCTGCTGCAATCAATCGTGTTAATAGCTGACGTCCAATTCCTTGCTTCCAGTAAGCTTTTCTCACCGCAATGGCGATTTCTGCACGATACGCCAATCGTTTTTTACGAAAAACACTGCGATTGCACGTCCCTACTATCTCACCAGCCTCTTCAGCTACTAAGAAATGTGATGTCTTAGATTTTTGAATCTCACTTAATAAGTTTCCCTCATCCGCAACAGAAACAGACACCCCTTCTTCTCCATAAGACAAGTTATCTGTTTCTGAACCAATCTGCTGGCAAAATGCAAAATAGCCTCGGCATCACTAGCCAAAGCATTTCTCACTATAACCATATCAAGCCCTCGCTTTCGCTAAAAACATTATAACAAAATAAATAAAACCTTGCTACCATGCGCTTTCAAGATTTTATTGCACCAACAAAATCGAGAATAACTAATTCTCAAAGAAAATGGGTTGCAACGATACCAACCAAAAAAGCCCACACTTCGTGGACTCATTTTCGGTTATTTGATATTAGAGAATTTAATTAAAGATTATAAAAGATTGTTGATTAAGTCATTAAGAGTTATACAACAGTCTTGTGAAAGACAAGATTTTAAACGATACCTTGTGCTGACATTGCTTCTGCAACTTTAAGGAATCCAGCAACGTTGGCACCGACAACAAGGTTACCTTCAGCACCAAATTCTTTAGCTGCTGCTGCAGAATTATCGTAGATACCTTTCATGATGTCATAAAGTTTAGCATCTACTTCTTCGAATGACCAAGGTGTACGTTGGCTATTTTGAGCCATTTCAAGAGCTGATACCGCTACACCACCAGCATTCGCAGCTTTGGCAGGACCAAATGAAACGCCAGCTTTTTGGAAAACTTCGATAGCTTCAAGTGTAGAAGGCATATTTGCACCTTCTGTAACAGCGATAACACCGTTAGCTACAAGAGCTTTCGCATCTTCCTCGTTAATTTCATTTTGTGTAGCACATGGGAATGCAAGGTCAGCTTTGATTGACCAGATTGAGCCTTCACCAGCAGGTGTAAATGTTGCACTTGGACGATCGTCAGCGTATTTGACAATACGTGCACGTTCAACTTCTTTCAATTGTTTAAGAAGAGGGACATCAATACCTTCTAGGTCATAAACATAACCAGATGAATCTGAAACAGCAACAACTTTAGCACCAAGTGATTGAAGTTTTTCAGTAGCGTAAATCGCTACGTTACCTGAACCAGATACAAGAGCTACTTTACCAGCTAAGTCTTCACCGCGAGCTTTAAGCATTTGTTCTGCAAAGTAAACAGCACCGTAACCAGTTGCTTCTGTACGAGCAAGAGAACCACCGTAAGTAAGTCCTTTACCAGTAAGAACACCTGTGTATTCGTTGCGGAGGCGTTTGTATTGACCGTAAAGGTAGCCGATTTCACGTCCACCAACACCGATATCACCAGCAGGAACGTCAGTGTCAGCACCAATGTGTTTGCTCAACTCTGTCATAAAGCTTTGGCAGAAACGCATAATTTCGTTGTCTGATTTACCTTTAGGATCAAAGTTTGAACCACCTTTACCACCACCGATAGGTTGACCAGTCAATGAGTTTTTAAAGATTTGTTCGAAACCAAGGAATTTGATGATTGATTGGTTTACTGATGGGTGGAAACGAAGACCACCTTTGTAAGGTCCAATAGCAGATGAGAATTGAACACGGAAACCGCGGTTGACTTGAACTCGACCTTTGTCATCAACCCAAGGAACACGGAAAGAAACGATACGTTCTGGTTCAACCAAACGTTCGAGAAGATTTTCTTCAATATATTTTGGATAGTTATCAAACACTGGAACAAGTGACTCAAATACTTCTTCTACTGCTTGTAAAAACTCTGGTTCGTGAGCATTTTGCGCTTTGACTTTATCAAAGACACCAACTACATACTCTTTACCCGTTGTCATATATATTTCCTCCGAAAATCAGATTATAAATCTTGTAATCAATAGACTACAAGGAATATTATAAATTTTCTGAAATTTTATGTCAAGTATTTATGGTACTTTTTGAAAAAATTCCGTTTTTATGTCACAAAATATAACATCGTTTGTGAAGTTGAGGGCTAGATTTCGTCATTCTGGTGGGCTTTATGCTCTCCTTTTCACGAAAAATATGGTAATATAATGGTATATTATTAGGAGGTATATTATGAAACGTTTATCACTATGGTCAGGTATTCTGGCACTACTTATTGGCATTTTGCTTTTTGTGCATCCTTTTACCACGACTGCATTGATTGGTTGGATAATCGCTTTATTAGTTTTCATGTCTGGAATTACCAGTCTTTTGATGTATACCAATAGTGTCGAGCGATCATTTTGGTATTTGTTGCAAGGTATTTTATCGATTATTTTTGGAATTATTCTCCTATCAAGCTCAGCCATGTCTTTATCAAGTGCTGTTATCACGATTGCTGCTTATTGGCTTCTTATTAGCGGCATCCTTCGTTTAATTGGTGGTTTCCAAATGCGTAAAGCAGGATTTTATGATGCTAATCGTTTCCTAGGCTCTGCGGTCCTTGCCATTCTTTTAGGACTCTTCCTCCTGCTCAATCCTGCACTTTCAGCTATTTTTATTGGGCGTCTAACAGGATTACTTTTAATGGCAGTTGGTGTTTCAGGAATCACTTTTTCATTCCGTATTTAACTAAGACTAAAAAAAGACTTCGTTCAAAAATCGAAGTCCTTTTTTTAGTTCTCAATTAACGATTATCAATGGTTTCTGGGTACAAGTCGTGGTTCATTAGGCGATAATCTGCCATTTTTTCATACTTGGTATTTGGTTTTCCGTAATTAAAATATGGGTCAATTGATAAGCCACCACGTGGTGTGAATTTTCCCCAGACTTCAAGATAGCGTGGCTGAAGCAAGTCAATCAAATCTTTACCAATCGTATTAATGCAATTTTCGTGAAAATCACCGTGATTACGGTAGCTGAAAAGGTAAAGTTTCAATGATTTTGATTCCACACAAAGTTTATCTGGAACATAAGAAATATAAATCGTCGCAAAATCTGGTTGTCCAGTAATCGGACAAAGTGATGTAAACTCTGGACAATTGAATTTGATAAAGTAATCATTGTCAATATGACGATTATCAAATGATTCCAGAATACTTGGGTCGTAATCGTAAGTGTAAGTCGTCTTTTGATTTCCCAAAAGGGTCAAATTTTTCATTTCATCTGTTCTAGTCATCTCATTCTTATATTTATATTAGCGGGTAGCTCCCGCTAGTATAAACCCTTTCTTTAATTATTTTTTAGATTTGTTTTA
>CAKPVT010000008.1 GCA_934196125.1 uncultured Streptococcus sp.
CACAGCTCACAGCTCACAGCTCACGCTGATTATGTAATCGGACGTGTTTTTTGTCAAGCCCTAAAACAGGCTTTTTCACATTTTTGTGAGAAAGTTTTTTATGTTGTCTTGGGAAGTGAGGTGGCATGATGAAACGTATGGACATTATCGAAACCATCGGAAAAGATTACCTTACTTCAAACATTGAAAACGAGGAATTTAGCTACCAAAAAGCTCTCAAAGAAATCGGCAAGGATATTACTGAATATCAAAAGGAATACTATAAGAGGAAATATAAAGATATAGATATCCGATTTGAAAACGGAGGGTTGTCTATACTTGTGGAGACAAAGGCTTCATATACCGATAACGATTTTGAACAGTTAGAAGCCTATGTCAATTACGAAAAAGAACTTACAAATAATAAAGTAGTCGCTATACTAGCCAACACTAAAAACGATAATTTCCTAATATGGACTGACAATAGTGGTGTAATTGATGTTGATAATGCTAATTCAAACGAACGTGTTATTCAAAATTTAGAGTATTATTTCGACTTGTTTTTTGGTACTAAAAATAATCGACTAAAATTGGTACAAAACACATATGCTTTGAATGAATTATTACACAAATATGGAGTGAATGAAAAAATACGAAGTCAATTCGTAGGCACCTGCTTATTATCTTTAAAATATAATCTCACATTCGAAGGTTTAGAAACTAAGCAAATTATTTCTGGTATTGAGATTATCCTAACCAATTTACTGGAAAAAGACTTAAATAAAGCCACCAAACTAACTATCTTAAAAAGCAATGTACTTGACTCTCAAGATATAAGAGAACTTCCAAAAGAGGAATTTGCAGTTATTTTAAGGGAAATTAAATCAAAAATATTGCCATACATAAACGATAAGAACACAGCAGGTCAAGATTTATTAAATCTTTTCTTTACAACTTTCAATAAGTACGTTGGAAAAGCGGATAAAAATCAAGCATTTACTCCTGACCATATTGTGCATTTTATGTGTAAAATCGCTGGTGTAAATAGAAATTCTGTTGTGCTAGACCCTTGTTGCGGAAGTGGTGCTTTTTTAGTAAGGGCAATGACAGAAGCACTCGATGATTGTGATACTGAAGAGGAAAAAGAAAATGTAAAAAGAAAACAAATTTATGGAATTGAATTTGAGGATACAGCATTTGGACTTTCGACTACAAATATGTTAATACATGGAGATGGAAATTCAAATATAGTAAAAGGCAGTTGCTTTGAAGAGGAAAATTATGTTGATAAAGGTGTAAATGTTGTTCTAATGAACCCACCATATAATGCTCAACGTAAACATTGCAAAAAGGAATATGTTGCTAAATGGTCTGCAAAAACTAAGACAGACCCATCGAAAGGTTTTCATTTTGTTTATGAAATAGCAGAGAAGGTAAAAACAGGAAAATTAGTTGTATTACTGCCTATGCAATGTGCAATCGGCAGTCCAAAAGAAAAGGAAATAAGACACTACAAAAAAGAAATGTTGAAAAAGCATACGCTAGAAGCGGTTTTTTCCTTGCCACCTGATGTATTCCACCCCGGTGCTAACGCTTCTGCTTGCTGTATGGTGTTTAATTTAGGTGTTAGACATTCTAAATCTAATATCAAGGAAACTTTTTTTGGATATTACAAAGATGATGGTTTTGTCAAAAAGAAAAATCTAGGAAGAGTTGAAAAAACAGACCAATCAGGTAAAGGGATATGGAAAGAAATTGAGAATGAGTGGCTAGAACTATTTTGGAATAGAACAGATAAAATTGGGAAATCAGTTGTTAAGCAAGTCAACGAAACAGATGAGTGGCTTGCAGAAGCATATATGGAAACCGATTATTCTGATACACATAGCCTAGATTTTCAAAAATCGGTTAATGATTACCGAGCATACTCTTTACGACACCAAGATAGTTCTTTGACAGCTAACTCGATTGATATAGATACATCTAATTGGGAATATTTCAAATTAGCAGGAAAAGACGGACTTTTTGATTTAGAAAGTTGCAAATGTAAAAACGCCACTGAATTGTTAGAAGAAGGAACAGATATTGAATACATTGGAGCTAAAAAATTAGATGGTGGTTTCATGCAATGGTGCAAAGAGGCACCTGATTTAACTACAAAAGGGAACTGTATTGTTTTTATATGTGATGGACAAGGTTCAGTTGGTTATACAAACTATATAGACCATGACTTCATTGGTTCTACTACATTATCTGTTGGACGAAATAAAAAACTAAACAAATACAATGCAATGTTTATTGTCACTGTTTTAGATAAAGAAAGATACCGCTATTCTTTTGGAAGAAAATACAAAACAAACCTAACAAAGATTATGATAAAATTACCTGCCCAATCTGTCTCAAAAGGTAAAATTGAACCAGATTGGGAATTTATGGAAAAATACATAAAAACACTTCCACATGGCAATAATTTATAAAAAAATGCGACTTTTATGAGGTCGCATTTTTCTATATCTTGTGGTTGGTGTAAACTGGTATATAGTTCCCAAAACTTATAAACATATCACCGTAAATGCCTTGCATTCCAGCAACTAAAATCCCAGCGATGTTTTGAATCCCATTTGCCTTAAAGGTTTGCTGCCATTGGAGCGCCAAAGTCCATGTTCCGATAAAGCCAAAGATTGACATGATAATTGAGAGAGTATTTAAGGCGGTAAAATCACCTGTGACTAGTGTCGGTAACATGCCATAGAGGGTAAAGCTAAGTGATGCCAGAAAAGCGATAATGCCAAACAGTTTTTCTTTAGTGTTTAGACGATTCCATGCAAGGTTGAAAGAATTTTTAAGTGATAATTATTTTTTCAAAAAATGTTAATCTCCAATTCCAATTGATTTCATTTCTTGACGGATCATTTGATAAACTTTTGCCCAGTCCTCCGATTTTGTAACATCAATATGGTCGGTGTTGATTTTCATTTTAGGACTGTATTGGTAGTTTTCATACCAGCTGTTGTAGTGTGTGTGAAGGAGTTTGTAGTAATCAGTGAGCCCGTTAGCATTATCAGGCTGTTCAAAATCACGTCCACGTTTCTTGATGTTGTTCATGATGTGGTCAAAACTGCCTTCGAGGTAAATGAGCAAATCAGGGGATTTTTTAGGAAGTCCGTCAATCTCCTCCATCATGTTATCTAACAATTCTAGGTAAATCTTATATTCTTGTTCGCTGATACTGCCTTGAAGGGTATTGATATATGTAAAGAGACCATCTTCGTAGATGGAACGGTCTAAGACATTATTATCAGTATCATAAGCTTTTTTAATGGCTTTAAAGCGTTTATTTAGAAAATAAATCTGCAAAGCAAAGCCGTATTTTTCAGGGTCTTCATAATATTTATCTAAAATAGGATTGTTATCAACAGGTTCAAAGAAAGCTGTTGTGCCTAATTCTTTGGCTAAAAGAGAAGTGTAGGTAGTTTTTCCAACTCCTATCATTCCTGCTAGAATAATCACGATGGTAATGCACCTCCAATATGCTAATGTAAGTGAGAATAGTTATGGAAATAGATTTGAGCATCTATTTAGAAAATGGTAGTAAATGTTTGGTGGGAGTTACGGTATTGTGGAAATAAGAAGATAGCCTCCTTCCTTTAAGTATTATCTATGTAGTGGCAAGAAATCGTTCTTGTTGAAACTGCATATTAAACACGATATCTTGTGTTCTGTATAAAATCTTAGCACTATATTTTGTGTTTTGCAAGACTTGAAAATTATTATTTTTGTGCTATACTGATTACTTTTATCTGAACAGATAGCTTGAACAAAATAACAAAAAGCCTCCTGCTAGGTTACCATAAAGGTAATATCAGAATGCTTTTTATTGATGTGAATCTGCTTAATCAGGCAGTTTGGTTAAGTCGTAATAGTGTGGAATAATGCCCTCGTACTCATTGTTTTTATTGAGAAATCCTGCAGGAATCGTTCCAAGTTGGTGGAAGCCTAGTTTTTGTTGATAGAGGGCGAGTGCGGCTTGGTTTGATTTGACAACGGCATTGAATTGAAGAATTCTAAATCCTAATTTTTTAGCAGTCACCATAGAATGGCGGACGAGTTTTTCACCGATATGTTGTCCACGAAAATGACTATCAACAGCGTAGCTGGTGTTGCAAATATGTTCACAACGTCCCACATTGTTTGGGTGAAGAATATATAAACCGACAATTTGTCCAGTATCTGCTTGGTAGGCAACGCCTGTGTAAGTTTGGGCTTTGAAAAATGCTTTTTCTGTCTCAAGGGTTAAGGTTTCAGTTTGTGGAAAGGCTACTCCGTCGGTCACGACTTGATTCCAAATCGCAATGGCTTGAGCGGTATCTTCGTCCGTAAATGATTTAATATTGAAGGTTCATGTTTCCCCTCTTTTTGGAAAAAAGTTATCACTACTATAATGATTTTAACGGAATAATTCAACGGCAAAACTTAAAGCAATGTTTGCAATACGGTCTTTGGTTTCAAGGTCAGCATCGTTAGCCAAAGTTCGAGGTTCCCAAGTTTCAGCGTCTAGATTGTCAGCCGAATAAAAGAATTGAAAATGATTAATCTTGCGGAAGTTGGCAAATGCGGCAATCGCAGAGCATTCCATATCAACGGCGAAGCACCTTGTGTCTTTCGATTTGCCGTCTTTTGATGGGTTTCACGGTAAATGCCGTCAGTTGTCCAAACCTTTCCTTCTGTATAGGAGATATTTTGCGCGTCAAGAAACTGTTTAAACTGTTTGCGATAGGTGTGATTGAGCGCAATTTTACTTGCTGGCGGAGCGTAGTGATAGCTTGTGACTTCGTCGCGAATAGCGCTTGTAGGAATGATGATTGACGTTTCTTTGATATTGCTGTCTAGAACACCACACGTACCAAAAATAAGGAGATTTTCAGCACCCATAGCAATAATATCCTCTAAAATAGCAACACAGCCACTTGCCCCAACATAGGAGTTGAAAAAAAGCAATTTTTTGACCCTGAAAATTTAGCTCATAGATTGAAATTTCCAAATTTGCGACACTTGTTTTTGCGATTTCACGGTGAGGAAATTCAGCTAAGATTCGTGCGAAAGTTTCTCTTGCAAAACAGGTCACAGCTGTCTTTGGAAAATTTGGCAAAGCTTGGATGACATCCCCTGGGTTAATAATCGCCGTTTGCTGATGGTCAAATAGTGATAAAATCATGCCAACACATCCTCCTTGAATTTCAAAATATTTTTAACATTTTACTTAAAAACTCTGGAAAAACAAGATAATTCACTAAAAATGATGGTTTTTCTGAAAATTTCCCTGTAAAAAGAAATGATTCGTGGAAATCATGTTACAAATTCTTTACAAACTTCTCTTTTTGCCTATGTTTGTGTTATAATATGACCTAGGAAATCAGACGAGAGGTGTTTATGACTTACGAACAAGAATTTTTAAAAGAATTTGAAGCTTGGGTAGATTCACAAATCGCAATCAACGAAATGGCGATGGAAGCTAGTCGTAAGATTGTGGAAGAAGATAAGGATGAACGCGCAGCTGATGCTTACATCCGTTATGAAAGTAAGTTAGATGCTTACAAATTTATCCAAGGCAAATTTGCTAATTATAAAGCCGGAAAAGGTTTCCACGAATTACCAGATAATCTTTTAGGGGAGAGAAATTACTAAAATGGCAAAGAAAAAGAATCGAAAAAAAGAGTACTTATTGAAATTGAAACGCGCAGGCATTATCAAAACAGCTGCAACAGCAACTGCTAAAGTAGCTACTAATGTTGTTTCAAAAGCGACTCTTAGTTTGGAAGAATTTTCATCGATTTCTGCTGTAGAAGGCATTCGACCAAAACTTATTGAAACACTTTACAATGAAGGGATTAAATCAGTTTCTGATTTCAAAAACTTCACTGAAAAAGACGTTTTGACCTTTAAAGGAATTGGTCCAGCAACTGTTAATAAATTGAAAGAAAATGGCGTAGCTTTCAAAGCTTAATCTATTTGCGTTAGCTGACTAAATCTGTTAAAATGAAAACATTCAGAGGTGTCTTAAAGACCATTTGTTACAGAAAGCGGTGTGGTTGAGAAATCCGTACAAATGTTAAGGCTGGTTGCTGAACGTTGTAACTGAATAATCAAGTTGCGAGTGCTAGTCACTCGAATGTGGGTGGTACCGCGGATTTATAAAAAGTTCGTCCCTGTCGAAAGACAGGGGCGATTTTTTATCACCAAAATGGGAGAGAACTTATGATTAAAATTTTAGGTCAGATTAAGGACAGTAAACTTCCTGAGATTGAGACAGAACGGCTGTATTTGCGCCAACGTCTAGTCTCAGATGCTGAGGATATTTTTGCTTATGCAAGCTTGCCAGAATTAACTTGGCCAGCTGTTTTTCCACCTGCAGAAAGCGTGGAAGAAGAGGAAAATTATCTCGAAAACATTATGCCAAAGCGCTGGATTGAGCAAAAAATACCGTCTGGTTATGGTATCTGCTTGAAGGGAACAGATGAAGTCATTGGCTCGATTGATTTTAATAATCGCCATGCTGATGATGTTCTTGAAATGGGCTATTTGCTTCACCCAGATTATTGGGGGCAAGGGATTGTGACAGAAGCTGCGCGTGCGCTGTTGGAAGTTGGCTTCACCCTACTCAATCTCCACAAAATCGAAATTGAATGTTATGGTTACAACAAAGCAAGCCGGCGTATTACTGAAAAGCTTGGCTTCACTCTGGAATCACGTATCCGTGACCGCAAAGACGTACAAGGAAAACGTTGCGATTTATTTCGTTACAGATTGTTAAAAAGTGAGTGGGAGAAGCTGTCAGAAGCACCTGATAAATTGAATTGATTGACTTATTGAAAAAATGTAGAAAGGACACATTATGTCAAAAGAACTTTCACCAAAATATAACCCAGCTGAGGTTGAGGATGGACGTTATCAAAAATGGTTAGATGAGGATGTTTTCAAGCCTTCTGGCGATAAGAAAGCTCATCCGTATTCTATCGTTATTCCACCACCAAACGTAACTGGTAAACTTCACCTTGGTCACGCTTGGGATACTACTTTGCAAGATATTATTATCCGTCAAAAACGTATGCAAGGTTTTGATGCTTTATGGCTTCCTGGTATGGACCATGCGGGGATCGCAACACAGGCAAAAGTTGAGGCACGTCTTGCTGCAGATGGTATCTCACGTTACGACCTTGGTCGTGAAAAATTCCTTGATAAAGTCTGGGAATGGAAAGATGAATACGCATCAACAATCAAACAACAATGGGGTAAAATGGGTATTTCTGTTGACTATTCACGTGAACGTTTCACCCTTGATGAAGGATTGTCAAAAGCGGTTCGTAAAGTCTTTGTTCAACTTTACAAAAAAGGTTGGATTTACCGTGGTGAATTTATCATCAACTGGGATCCAAAAGCTCGTACAGCCCTGTCTGATATCGAAGTTATCCACAAAGATGTCGAAGGTGCATTCTACCACATGAACTACATGTTGGAAGATGGTTCACGTAGCCTTGAAGTGGCAACAACTCGTCCTGAAACAATGTTTGGTGACGTTGCCGTTGCGGTTAACCCAAATGATGACCGTTACAAAGCTTTGATTGGTCAAAATGTTATCCTTCCAATCGTTAACAAAGCTATTCCAATCGTCGGTGATGAACACGCTGATCCAGAATTTGGTACTGGTGTAGTTAAAATCACTCCAGCACATGACCCTAATGACTTCTTAGTTGGTCAGCGTCATAACTTGCCACAAATCAACGTCATGAACGACGATGGTACAATGAACGAACTTGCTGGTGAATTTGCTGGTATGGATCGTTTTGAAGCACGTAAAGCTGTCGTTAAAAAATTGGAAGAAATCGGCGCACTTGTTGAAATTGAAAAAATGGTTCACAGCGTTGGTCACTCAGAGCGTACTGGTGTGCCAGTTGAGCCACGTTTGTCAACACAATGGTTCGTTAAAATGGACCAATTGGCTAAAAATGCTATTGCTAACCAAGATACTGATGACGAAGTAAAATTCTACCCACCACGTTTCAACGATACTTTCCTACAATGGATGGAAAACGTTCACGACTGGGTTATCTCTCGTCAGTTATGGTGGGGTCACCAAATCCCAGCATGGTACAATGCTGAAGGTGAAATGTATGTCGGTGAAGAAGCTCCAGAAGGCGACGGATGGACTCAAGACGAAGACGTTCTTGATACTTGGTTCAGTTCAGCGTTATGGCCATTCTCAACAATGGGGTGGCCTGACACAGAAGCAGAAGACTTCAAACGTTACTTCCCAACTTCAACATTGGTAACTGGTTATGATATCATCTTCTTCTGGGTATCACGTATGATTTTCCAATCATTGGAATTCACAGGACGCCGTCCATTTGAAAACGTGCTTATCCATGGTCTTATCCGTGACGAACAAGGACGTAAAATGTCTAAATCACTTGGTAACGGTATTGACCCAATGGACGTTATCGAAAAATACGGTGCTGATGCCCTTCGTTGGTTCTTGTCAAATGGTTCTGCACCAGGTCAAGACGTTCGTTTCTCTTACGAAAAAATGGATGCTGCTTGGAATTTCATTAACAAAATCTGGAACATTTCTCGTTACATTTTGATGAACAATGAAGATCTTACACTTGAACAAGCTAGCGCCAACGTTGAAAAAGTTGCTGCTGGTACAGCTGGTAACGTTACTGACCGTTGGATCCTTCACAACTTGAATGAAACAATCGCTAAAGTCACTGAAAACTTTGATAAATTTGAATTTGGTGTAGCTGGTCACATCCTTTACAACTTCATCTGGGATGAATTTGCTGACTGGTACGTTGAGTTGACTAAAGAAGTTCTTTACAGCGACAATGAAGACGAAAAAGTTATCACTCGTTCAGTTCTTCTTTACACACTTGATAAAATCCTTCGTTTGCTTCACCCAATCATGCCATTCGTAACTGAAGAAATCTTTGAACAAATTTCTGAAGGTTCAATCGTAACAGCTGAATACCCAACTGTTAACCCAGTATTTGAAAATGAAGCTGCGCACAAAGGTGTTGAAAGTCTTAAAGACCTTATCCGTGCTGTCCGTAACGCACGTAGCGAAGTGAATGTTGCTCCAAGTAAACCAATCACACTTCTTGTGAAAACAAGTGATAAAGAATTGGAAGACTTCTTTAACAGCAATGTGAACTATATCAAGCGCTTCACAAATCCTGAAAAACTAGAAATTTCTTCTGACATTGAAGCACCAGAATTGGCAATGTCTAGCGTTATCACAGGTGCTGAAATCTTCTTGCCACTTGCTGACCTTCTTAACGTTGAAGAAGAATTGGCACGTCTTGACAAAGAACTTGCTAAATGGCAAAAAGAATTGGACATGGTCGCACGCAAACTCGGCAACGAAAAATTCGTCGCTAACGCTAAACCAGAAGTTGTCCAAAAAGAACGTGACAAACAAGTTGACTACCAAGCCAAATACGACGCAACAGTGGAAAGGATTAAAGAGATGGAGAAGTTGGGGTAAAAAGATGGTCTTGTTTGATATGAGCGCAGATTGTGCTCCTTTTTAAGTTAGACCCGAGATATCGTCAAAATCTCCTGAACTAGCTGACAATATCAGTTAGTTCATTTTATTGTGTCTTCAAGTCATGGTTTTAGTGACTGTTACCGTGACAAAGGTCATCATTTGAATTGATGCGGAAGTATTTGCCTGTATTGATGTTTTGGTGAGTAGGGAGAACCTCTATCAGTCAAAATGAGTGTTTCCTTTCTCAAACTTTTCAGCCCTGCTATTTCAGTGGGTGCTTTATTTAATTTTTGGTATAATAAAAGCATTGAAAGGAGGAAACTATGGCACAAATAACTAAAAAAGCTTTGGAAGTGTCTTTGAAGCACTTGTTGCTGCAAAAGCCTCTGCCTAAGATTACGATTCAGGATCTTACGGATGATTGTGGGATTAGTCGAATGACTTTTTATTACCACTTCAAGGATATTTATGATTTGGTGGAGTGGGCTTGTATCGAGGATGCGCAAAAGGTTCTTGGTGAAAATCGACATTATGATAGCTGGGAGAAAGGGCTGCTGGATATTTTTAAAGCAGTCAGGGAAAATAAGCCTTTTATCCTCAATGTTTATCATTCGGTGAGTCGGGAGCAGATCGAAACCTATCTTTATCAGTTGACCTATCAGCTCATGATTGATGTGGTTGAGGAAAAGGCAGTTGGTTTACGCATCAGTGCCGAAGATAAAAACTTTATAGCAGATTTTTACAAGTATGCCTTGGTGGGGCTGATGTTAGATTGGATTAAAAAGGATATGAAAGAAGACCCACAAGATTTGGTCAACCGTTTGGCTATCTTAGTGCATGGTAATATCGTAGCTGCTCTGCAATATTATGATACTAAAGGGCGATAGCTCTGCTTTTTATCAAATATGCTTAAATGATAAAAAAGTTATCATTTAAGTTTTTTTGTTTATTGTTCTTAGGCAGGGAGGGTTTTACAATGAAGATAAGTAAAAAAGATGAGAGGTATCAAGATGTATTATTCTAGCGGTAATTATGAAGCTTTTGCTCGTCCTAAAAAACCAGCTGGTGTTGATCACAAATCGGCCTATATCATAGGTTCTGGCTTAGCTGCTCTTTCAGCAGCATGTTTTCTTGTTCGTGATGGGCAAATGCCTGGTAAGCAAGTCCATATCTTAGAAAAAGATCCGATTCCTGGCGGGGCCTGTGATGGTTATCAATACAGTGATATTGGCTATGTCATGCGGGGCGGTCGTGAGATGGACAATCATTTTGAATGTATGTGGGATCTTTTTCGCTCTATTCCTTCCATTGAAACTGAGGGTGTCAGCGTCTTAGACGAATATTATTGGCTCAATAAAGCAGACCCTAACTATTCACTCTGCCGTGCAACTGAAAAACAAGGTCAGGATGCTCATACAGATAAGAAGTTTGGTTTGTCTGACAAGGCTGCTATGGAAATTATGAAGCTTTTCTTCACACCTGATGAAAAACTTTACAATAAGCGGATTAATGAAGTTTTTGATGATGAAGTTTTTGATTCGAATTTCTGGCTTTATTGGCGAACTATGTTTGCTTTTGAAAATTGGCATTCTGCTCTGGAGATGAAACTTTATATCAAGCGCTTTATCCATCATATCAGTGGTTTGCCTGATTTCACAGCTCTGCGTTTTACCCGCTACAATCAATACGAATCTATGATCTTGCCTATGGTCAAGTATCTGGAATCTTTTGGCGTTGTTTTCCATTATAATACCAAAGTGCTCAATGTTCTCTTTAAGTGTCAAAAAAATAAGAAGATGGCTAAGACTATTGAGCTTGTGCGTGAGGGGAAGGAAGATAGCATTGACCTAACTGAAAATGATTTGGTCTTTATCACTAATGGCGGCTGTGTTGAAAATTCAAGTTATGGTAGCCAGGATAAACCTGCTAGCTTTAACAAGACGATTCATCCAGGTGGCGGCTGGGACATGTGGCGTAAGATTGCGGCACAGGATGCTAGCTTTGGTCATCCTGATAAATTCTGCTATGATCCAGAAAAATCAAACTGGATGAGTGCCACAGTAACCACAACTGATGATAAGATACCAGCTTATATTCAAAAAATTTGTAAGCGTGATCCATTTTCAGGCAAGGTTGTTACAGGTGGAATTGTCACTGTTAAGGATTCAAGTTGGCTGATGAGCTGGACTGTCAATCGTCAACCACAATTCAGAAATCAAGCTAAAAATGAATTAGTAGTTTGGGTTTACGGACTATTTTCTGATAAAGAAGGAGATTATATCAAGAAACCAATGCGTGATTGTACTGGTCAAGAAATTTGTGCTGAATGGCTTTATCATATGGGAGTGCCTATATCAGACATTGATAATTTATCGCGTCAAAGTGCCAAAACTGTTCCTTGTATGATGCCCTATATAACAGCCTTTTTCATGCCACGTGAAAAAGGAGATCGTCCGAATGTCATACCTGATGGCGCTGTGAACTTTGCTTTTTTAGGACAATTTGCCGAAACACAGCGTGATACCATCTTTACCACTGAATACTCCATTCGTACGGGTATGGAAGCTGTTTACACGCTCTTGGATATTGACCGTGGCGTCCCAGAAGTTTGGGGTAGCACCTATGATGTGCGTGACTTGCTTCATGCGACAGTTGCACTGCGCGATGGCAAGACTATTACTGATATGAAGTTGAACTTTGTCGAAAAATTTATCATCAAACAAGCTCTTCGTAAGACAGAAGGTACAGATATTGAAAAACTTTTGCAAAAGTACCGTCTTATTTAAAAAGAAAAGGAAGTTAAGAAATCTATTCTGACTTCCTTTTTTGTTATAATAGCTATAAGTGAAAGGAGGAAGTGATTTGGGTTCTTCTATATTTGCAAAAAAACGAATCCGTTTTGAAAAACTGTTACCTTTTGGTTTTGTCAAATCGACAAATGGTTATGAGTTCTGCGAAACTATTTTGGACGGCGCTTTTGAAGTGCGTGTCCATGTGGCGGCAGATGGGGAGGTGTCAACTCATGTGATTGATACTGATTTGAACGAGGAATATCTTGCCATTCATGTGGTGCAAGCAATGGGAAATTTTGTTGGGCAAGTCAGAGAAGCTTATCTTGCGGTGCTTGAACGTGTGGCGGCAGCTTGCTTTGAAGCTCTGCCATTTCTCAATCCACAAACCAATCGTCTCGCACGCTACTTGCAAGCGACATATGGCGACATGTATGATCATCCTTTTGAAAAATATCCTGAGTTTTCGTCTTACCGTTACCCGCTGAATCATAAGTGGTATGCGTTGATTATGACGGTTGCGCGTGGAAAGTTAGATTTGGGCGATGAAACGAGGTCAAAAGAGGCATTGGAACAGAAAATCGAGATTATCAATATCAAAGTTAACCCCAAAGACTTGCCCCGATTGCTTGAAATAAGAGGCATTTACCCGTCTTACCATATGAGCAAGAAATCGTGGGTGTCGCTAGTGCTGGACGAGACGGTTTCGGATGATTTGCTTTTTTCTTTGGTGGAAAATAGCAGAGCTTTAGTTGCAGGGAAAAGTCTTGGGAGCTTATCTGGGCCTGATTATTGGATTATCCCTGCCAATCTGAAATATTACGATATCGATGCGGAATTTGCTGCAAATTCGATTATTAATTGGACACAAAAAGCCAGTATTAAAGTGGGTGATTATGTTGTCATTTATATTACGGCGCCAACACGCGCCCTTCGCTACCTTTGCCGTGTCTTAGAATCCGACATTCCAAATAGAGGTTATCGAGAAGAAAAATCAATTAAAAAATTAATAAAAATTGAGCTATTGCAAACTTTTTCGGATAGCCAATTTCCAATTGCTGTGCTGAAAGAATGTGGTGTCACTAACATTCGTGGACCACGCCGTATGACAAAAGAATTAATTACCTTGATTGATTCGAACATAAAATCGTAAAAT
This sequence comes from uncultured Streptococcus sp., assembly GCA_934196125.1. Classification (GTDB taxonomy): domain Bacteria; phylum Bacillota; class Bacilli; order Lactobacillales; family Streptococcaceae; genus Streptococcus. Next base: position 13,469 of record CAKPVT010000008.1, read on the forward strand.
CTTGTGCGAAAGTGCAAGATTTTTTGTGTTCTATTTAAAAAATTGAAAGAATATTGCAAAAAATACTAGTTTGCTTGTTTCAAGTAGCGCCATTTCAAAAATTGGAGATGTTTTATTTGATTATGTTAACAATTCGTTTTTAGCTAGTTTGAATATGAATTCAATGGTGTTAGTTGGGGTATATCAAGCACTTGAAAACATTATGGGAGTCCTTTTTAATCTTTTTGGTGGTGTTTGCTGACCGTTTTCGTTGAAAGAAAATCATCATTTTGAGCGATTTTTTAAGTGGTCTAGCTTGTATAGCCTTGTCATTTATCAGTGATAATACACGGTTAATTTATGCGATTATTTGAGGCGTGTTTTGGGAATTGTTTTTACAATAGCGGTGCTCTTTATGCCTCTTGGAACAACTATTTTTACAATCATATTGCGCCCAGACTACGAATTTAATTATTTATTCGTTGGTTTAGCGGTAATCATCTTATCTATCATTTTCTTGGTTTTACTACGCAAAACGAATGATAAAGAATAATATTTGGTCAAAAAAACCTTTTTTAGAAAACTTTTGAAAATTATAACAGCTATTAAAAAAGAATCATTTTATTATTTCACTGTCTACTTGACAGGGAGTTGTTCAGACAACTAGTCGGCTTTTTGATTTTGCGAATAGAAAAAGTTGTTAGAGCGATTTTCTAACAACTTTTGTAAAATTATTTAAATTGCTTACCAAGGAAGACCTGTTGCACTTTGGTTACCTTGACTAGAAAAACTAGCAATCAATAATACCGATAAAATGGTAATGGCAAGATTTTTCGTGTCTTTAAAGAATGTTTTAAAATTCATCATAACTCCTTTATCCTAAAAAACTTTGACAATTAAAATTATCACAACAATCATATCGAATCTCATTTTTAGTGTAAAGATAACTTGTTCATTTTTTAAGTTATTTTATTTGAATTTTGCTATAATGGTTGTTATGAGAGTTGTAGCAGGAAAATTTGGTGGGCGTCCTTTAAAGACGCTAGATGGAAAAATTACGCGCCCGACAACAGACAAGGTTAAAGGTGCTATTTTTAATATGATTGGTCCATTTTTTGATGGTGGACGTGTTTTAGACTTGTTTTCTGGTAGTGGAAGTCTAGCGATTGAAGCTATTTCACGCGGAATGGATGAAGCTGTGCTGGTTGAACGCAACCGTCAAGCGCAAGCTATTGTTTTAGAAAATATCAAAATGACAAAGTCTGAGCAGCAATTTCACTTGTTAAAAATGGATGCTAATAAGGCAATTGGCGTTGTTAGTGGACAGTTTGATTTAGTGCTTTTAGACCCACCATACGCTAAGGAAGAAATTGTCAAAAATATTACGGAATTAGAAGAAGCAGGGCTTTTGTCTGAGGATGTCATGCTGGTTTGTGAGACGGATAAGGATGTTGATTTACCAGAAGAAATTTCAAATTTTGGCATCTGGAAACAAAAAACATATGGCATTAGTAAGGTTACGGTATATGTTAGGTAGAATTGAGTGATTTTATCACTAATGGAGGCGATATGGCTAAAATTGGTTTATTTACGGGGTCTTTTGATCCTGTGACAAATGGGCATCTTGATATCATAGCGCGTACAAGTAAGTTGTTTGATACACTTTTTGTGGGCATTTTTTACAATAAAGATAAGAATGGCTTCTTTAGCGTTGAAGAGAGACGGCAGATGTTAGAAGAAGCACTGCAAGAATTTCCGAACGTAAAAGTGATTACGGCGCGTGATTCTTTGGTGGTGGATATTGCCAAGCGTTTAGAAGTTGCTTATCTCGTGCGTGGTCTCCGTAATGGGAAAGATTTAGAGTACGAGGCTGATTTAGCGTTTTATAATCATTATCTGGCGTCAGAGATTGAGAGTGTTTTTTTATTGAGCTCTCCTGATTTGGTTCATGTCTCATCAAGTCGCATCCGTGAATTGATTTATTTCCATTCAGATATTTCAGATTTTGTGCCAACAAGTGTTGTCAAAAAAGTGGAGGAAAAATATGGCAATCTTAAAAAGATTTAAAGAGATTTTGAAAAAGTTGGGTCGTATTTTATATCGCTTTAAGTGGTGGATGTTAGGTGTTGTAGGCATTGTTTTCTTACTATTTAGCTTGTTGTATCCGCTTGATTACTATATTGAAATGCCTGGTGGTGCTTATGATATTCGTAGCGTTTTAACGGTTGATAATAAGGAAGATGACGAAGATGGCTCTTATAATTTTGTGGCTGTCACGGTTAGTCAGGTGACCTTGGCACAATTGGTTTATGCTTGGTTAACTCCCTACACGGAAATTTCGACAGCTGCAGCTGTGACTGGTGGTTATAGCAATGCTGATTATCTTCGTATCAATGAGTATTATATGGAAACCTCTCAAAATACAGCGACTTATCAAGCCCTAACCTTAGCAGGAAAGGAAGCGACGCTTGATTATCAAGGGGTTTATGTTTTAAATGTTAGTGATAATTCGACGTTTAAAGGGATTTTGAATATCGCTGATACGGTAACTGGGGTTAACGGTCAGACATTTAACAGCTCGGCAGAATTAATGGCCTATGTGGCTGATTTGGATTTAGGGTCTGAGGTAACAGTTCAATATACATCAGACGGCGAAGCAAAAGAAGCCACAGGAAAAATTATCGAATTGTCAAATGGAAAAAATGGTATCGGAATCGGTTTGGTAGATCATACGTCGGTGTCATCAGATGTTGATGTTGATTTTGATACGAGTGGTGTCGGTGGTCCAAGTGCTGGTTTGATGTTTACGCTTGATATTTATGACCAATTAAATAGTGAAGATTTGCGTAAAGGTCGTAAAATTGCTGGTACAGGTACGATTGAATCAGATGGTTCAGTCGGGGATATTGGTGGCGCAGCACTTAAAGTTGTTGCTGCTGCTAAAGCTGGTGCGGATATTTTCTTTGTCCCAAATAACCCTGTGGATGAGGAAACATTGAAAAAAGATCCTGATGCGAAAACGAACTATGAAGAAGCTGTCGAAGCTGCTAAAGACCTCGATACCGATATGAAAATCGTCCCAGTAACAACCGTCCAAGAAGCAATTGACTATCTACGAAACAATGATTAAAACGAAATCATCTCTGTGAATACGGAGATGTTTTTTGTTCACTTTAAATTAATTTTTTCTTAAGCTTCATTGGGTAAAATTTCCTTAAAATGTAGCAGTAGATTAGTAACAATAGATAGGAGGGAGCTATGACGAACTGGCAAAAGCGATTTGTGATTTGGTTTAATCTTGCCATTTTATTTATATTTTTAGATGTGACTTTGTTGATATTTATTCGGTCGATTAATAGCGATGGTGTTTATCAGACAATGGAAATGAAATGGCTAACGTTCTCAATGTGGATTCTCTGTTATGCTTTTGTTTGGACGTGTCAGGGTGTGGGGTATATGTTTTTTAAACATATTAAACAAGTAAGAAAACAAGAAGATAGGCATGTGATTTAATATGAGATAATGAGTTGGATTTACAGAATCTGATTCATTTTTTATGCTTAGTTTAATAAAAATAATATTTTAAAAATTCTTTGCAGAACTAATTGGGACATTTGTTTTTCTTGGGATAGGAGCAGATAGTGTTGTTGGCTATGCGTCGATTGCATTAGCATTTGTTTTAACGATTGTGAGTTTTGCTTACAGTATTGGTATAGTTTTTGGTTTTTTTGATGAAAATGGCTTAAAAGCGCTAGAATATCACTATTTACGCGGAAAATGCTATAATAAAATTATGACAGAAAAGCTAACGATTTTACATTTAAATGATTGGCATTCGCATTTTGAAACCTATCCAAGATTAAAACGATTCTTCCAAGATTATGCTGACCAAGATGCTGAGGTTATCAAGATTGATGTTGGTGACAATATTGATCGTTGGCATCCGATGACCGATGCAACGCAAGGAAAATATAATGTTCAATTGATGAATGATCTAGGTATTGATTTTGCGACAATTGGGAATAACGAAGGCATTGGACTGGCTAAAACGATGCTCAATCAAGTCTACGAAAGTGCCAATTTTGATGTGATTTTAGGAAATTTAGAGGATGAAGCTGGGCGTCCAACATGGGCTAAGCCTTACAAAATTTATGAGACAGCTCTTGGGACAAAGATTGTCTTTTTAGCCTATACTTTTCCTTATTACTTAACGTATCATCCAGGTGGTTGGCAAGTGCTGGACCCAATCACATGCTTAAAGCGTGATTTGGAAATTCCAGAGATCAAATCAGCAGATTTCCATATTTTATTGAGTCATCTTGGTTTGCCATTGGATGAAAAAATCACTGCAGAAGTGCCAGAAATTGACTTGATTATTGGTGCTCACACGCATCATGTCTTTGAGGACGGTGCTTGTCTTAACGGTACTTATTTAGCGGCTGCTGGGAAATATGGTCAGTTTGCTGGTGAAATCAACTTGACCTTTGAGCACCGTGAGCTGAGCGATATCACCATTCATGTCCACGAAACGAGTCATATGCCAAGTAAGCCTGGTGATAAAGAATGGATAGAAACAGTTGAAGCGAATGGTAGCAAACTGTTAAGCCAAGAAGTAGTCAAATCTTTTGACCATGAATTAAGCCTTGATGAGTCATGTCAAATCGTTATGGCAGCAATGAAAGAATACGCTAATGCAGATATTGCCATGATAAATTCTGGTTTAGTGGTGAACCCATTTTCTAAAAAGGTCACCAAGGATACACTACACCATTCCTTACCACATCAAATGCGCTTGGCAAGACTAGAAGTGACGACTGACGAATTAACGACGATTTGCCAAGACGTCTTTTCACAAGCAGAATTGTTAGCTAATCAACAAATCCGCGGCATGGGCTTTCGCGGAAAGGAATTTGGTAGGGTTTTAACTAGCGGCTTTGATTACAAAAATGGAAAAATAGTGTATAATAAAAAGGTTACGAATGAAAAGGACACTATCAGTTTAGTCTTAGTTGACCAATATTACTTTGCACGTTATTTTGAGGCCATAAAATCTCACCAAGCAGAGTTACTTTTTCCCGAATTACTACGTGAACTGGTAGAGACCTACCTTAAAAAATAATATGAATTTTAGCGATTAAGAGAGGCGACCGATGAGAAAAGATATCTCTCCTGAAATGTACAATTACAATAAATTTCCTGGTCTGCAATTTGTGGCGTTCTCTGACCGTGTCAAGAGTGATGATATTGAATTGTTAATTTTGAAAAATGAGAAGAATGCTTTTGATGCAACTGTTTTTAGTCAACGTTTTTCAGAAATTTTACTAAAATACGATTATATTGTCGGTGATTGGGGAAATGAACAGTTACGTTTGAAGGGATTTTACAAGGATGACCGAGATGTTAAGAAAATAAATCGAATCTCACGTCTAGACGATTACATTAAGGAATATTGTAATTTTGGTTGTGCTTATTTTGTGCTTGAAAATATAGAGCCGCGTCGTGTTAAATCTAACGACGATAAGCCAACGAAACGTCATAAATCACAAAAACGCTTATCACAGAAAAAGAAATCAGAACCTAAAAAATCTGACCGCTCGGCAAATAAACATTTTAAGAGCCAAAAACCTAAAGATACAAAAGTACGTGGTGAACGTCAACAAAAACGAGAACAACAAAAAGAAATTCAATCGGCAAAAAACAATTTGTGATTCGCCGAAAAGAGAAATAGGAAGGATTTGGTATTTACAGAATGCAAACAGAAACTAAGGACATGAAGCCCTCGATTTACGGTTTAACACGTGATGAATTGATTGAATGGGCGGTCGAACACGGGGAAAAGAAATTCCGTGCGACACAAATTTGGAATTGGCTTTACCGTAAACGTGTCCAATCTTTTGAAGAAATGACAAACATCTCAAAAGATTTTATTGCTGTTTTGAATGAAAACTTCTGCGTGAATCCTTTGAAACAACGTGTGGTTCAAGAAGCTTCTGACGGAACAGTCAAATATTTGTTTGAATTGCCTGATGGCATGTTGATTGAAACAGTATTGATGCGCCAACATTATGGCTTATCAGTCTGTGTGACATCACAAGTTGGTTGTAACATGGGGTGCTCATTCTGCGCTAGCGGATTGATAAAAAAACAGCGTGATTTGACAAGTGGCGAAATTACATCACAAATCATGATGGTACAAAAATATTTTGATGAACGTGGTCAAGATGAGCGTGTGAGTCACGTGGTTGTCATGGGAATTGGTGAACCATTTGACAATTACAACAATGTTTTACGCTTCCTACGTACGATTAATGATGACAATGGTTTAGCAATTGGTGCGCGTCATATTACGGTTTCAACATCAGGTTTAGCACATAAAATCCGTGATTTTGCCCATGAAAGCTTGCAAGTGAACCTTGCTGTGTCACTTCACGCGCCAAACAACGAATTGCGTTCACAAATCATGCGTGTTAACCGTTCATTCCCACTTGAAAAACTTTTTGCAGCGATTGAATATTACGTTGAAACAACAAATCGTCGTGTGACATTTGAGTATATCATGCTAAATGAAGTCAATGATTTTCCAGAAAATGCGCAAGAATTGGCTGATTTGACGAAGAAAATCCGCAAGTTGTCTTATATTAACCTGATTCCGTACAATCCCGTATCAGAGCATGATCAATACAGCCGTTCAAGTAAAGAACGTGTAGCTGCTTTTTACGATGTTCTCAAGAAAAATGGGGTTAACTGTGTCGTTCGTCAAGAACACGGAACTGATATTGATGCAGCTTGTGGACAGTTGCGTTCAAATACTATGAAACGTGACCGTCAAAAAGCTGTTGCTGAAAAAACAAACTAATGATGTCAAGATTTTTGGATAAGACTGCTGAATCAACACCATTGGGACGTCGGATTATAAAGGTGCTTGTGGTTTTATACGCCATAGCCATTTGTTTGATGTGCTTTAGCCCACAAACGACCATTGATGGCATTGAAACACCAAATATCATTTATTACGGTCGTTTACGTTTCTTGCTTGTGCCGTTTAACACGTTTGTTGGGTTTAGCCAATTAGACGGATTTTTGGAGATTTTTTGGGTAATTGCGCAAAATGTGATGAATATTTTTCTGCTTTTTCCCTTAATGCTAGGGGTGGTAGCATTATGTCCGAAATTGAGAACGTGGAAAAGAGCTACGTTATTGGCGTTTATTATCAGCCTTTGCATTGAAACTACGCAGATTGTGGTGGATTTGCTATACAATGCTAATCGTGTTTTTGAAATTGATGACCTTTGGACAAATACCTTGGGTGGTTTGCTAGCCTTTTTAGCTTATCAGTGGTTTGTCAAACGATATCAGAAATCTCAAAAAGCAATTAGGTTATAAAGAGTGAGATGACGAATAATATTAGATTAAAGGTTACAGAACTTATAGATGATGTTGAGGATGGATTTTTAACCAAAGTTTCTAATTAATATCGGCTTTTTAGATGATAGAGATGCATCAATAGTCGAAAGTTTTTCATCTTATACAAATGCTAAAACGTAATGATGTGTCAAATAATTAAAAAATTAGCGAATTGGAAGAAAAGCAAATATATAATATTACTAGATGGTATAATGATGATATGAACAAAGAAAGATTGCATATTGTTTTAAACAAAGACATTATTGACCAGTTGAATCTTGCTAGTGGGCAGGAGCTGGAAGCCGAGTTATACGCTGATAAATTAGTGCTACAAAGAGAAGAAGAACCTGAACGGCGTACCCTTTCGAGTTGGGTATTAATTATTGCGACTGTTTTGCTGAGTGTGGTCTTTTTTGCCATTAGTTCTATGCAAAATAGGAGCCAGATTTTATTGGTTGGCGACTACTCGATTATCACCTTTTTGATTGGCTTTGGTGGGGTGCTTGGAATGGCAATTTTCACCATTAGCTTCATTCTCAACCGTCATCTGTTTCTGGGTGGGCTGAAAGCGCATGTTTTCTGGCGGATGCTTCCCATCATCATCATGTCCTTTACGGTTATTTTGTTGTTAGCTTTATTAGTCTTTGGCTGGCTGCTAGAGCAGATTTTTACAGGAGCGTCTTTTGATAAATTAACAGCTACCTTGATTTTAGGAGTTTCGATTTATGCTGTAAGTGTGCTTTTGGGGCAAATAGCAGAGCAGATTAGATCGACTTGGTTGACGACAGTATTTACGGTTATTATGATTAGTGGTGTCTTTATTTCCATGGCAACCAATAGTTCATTGCAATGGTGGCACTTTAATCTTAGTTTTTTAGGAACAAAAGAAGCTAAAGACAGTTGGCAATTCAATTTGACCTTAATGTTGTCGGCGCTGATTTTAGTTGCCTTGGTTGATTATCTTTTTGTCGCTCTCGGTGAAAAATATGGCAGAAATTGGAAATTACGACTGATGCGCGTGATGCTAACCATGCTAGGGATTGATTTGGGTGCTGTTGGCTATTTTCCAAATAATGCCAGCTCACATCTTTTGCATACTCGTGTGGCTGGTTACTTGGTTTTTATTATCATTGCCTTGATTATCAGTGTCAAATGGCTTTTGCCAAATGTGACCCGAGATTTTCTGGTAATGTCTTATGTGATTGGCGGCATGTTGGTTGGGCTACAAGTAGCTTTTGAAGTTGTTCATTATTTGTCCTTAACAGCATTTGAAATGAGTGCTTTCTTGTTAGCATTTACGTGGTTGATTAGGCTCATTAATCATTTAGAACGCCTACTCGTCCCAGAAAAGAAAATCATGACTGTTACACTTGAATCATTTTAATCTTTTTAACATTATCTCTAAGCTTTTAGTCTGAAAATACGGATGACTAGTGGCTTGGAGATATTTTTTCACATTAAAGCTCTTTTAGTGGCAAAAAAACGTGCATTTTGGTGAGAAAAGTTATATTTTTTGGTAAAAATTCTTGATAATGAGAAAAATGGTGGGTATGATGTTAATCAATCAGAAAGTAACAAGGATTTGCTTACAGGGAGCCCGTGGTTGCTGTGAACGGGTAGCAGGTGGTTGTGAAATTGGGCTGATGGTATATTGTTGAAGATAAGAATAGTTTTCAGGTGAGTACCCCTTATTGTGCAGCTCCTTGCTAGAGGAGATAGAGATGACGGAGTATGATTTTCCGTTAAATTGAGGTGGCACCGCGCTAACTAGCTTTAGACGCCCTCACACAGGACTTTTTTCTGTGTGGGGGTTTTTGTTTAAAAATGGAGAAGAGGTAATGAGAGATTTAGCAGCAGTTCGTCAAGAAATAGATAAGATAGACGAACACTTAATCACATATTTAGCTAAACGACAGCGTTTAGTTGAAGAAGCAGGGCTCCTAAAACCTAAAAATGACACTCAAGCGGTAAATGCACAAGAACGTGTTGAAGAAGTCATTAGAAATTGTTGCGAGCGTGCACGAGCAGCAAATTTATCTCCTTGCGTTGCAGAAACTATCTGGCGAACGATGATTGGAGCGTTTATAGCGTTAGAGACAGAAGTAAATAGTCAGTCAAAAAAATAGAAAAGAGTTTTTTATGCGAAAAATTTTAACTGCTGATACTTTAACACCTATTCTTGCTTATATGCGAGTTCAAGGTGAGCATAAGGTTATTCTTGAATCGATTCCACGAGAAAAAGAAAATGCGTGTTTTTCAATCGTGGCTTACAATCCCATTTTTGAAATCAAATATGAAAATGGCGAGTTAACTGAAAATGGTCAAGTCATTACTGGTGACCCACTTGATTATCTCAATCACGTAACGGTCAAAGGAGAAGCTACTGATCTGCCTTTTGGTGGCGGTGCGATTGGTTTTGTCGGTTATGATATGATTAGCCTTTATGAAAATATCGGAGAAATTCCTGAAGATGCTATTGGAACGCCAGATATGCATTTCTTTGTTTACGAGTCTTATTTGATTTTTGACCATAAGACAGAAAAAGTTTATGTGGTTGAAGATAATATTTACAGTCATCACGACTTACATCAATCCTGTCTATCAATACGGCATTGAGAAATTTATTGCTGACTTGAAAAATACGTCTGTTAAAGGGGTGATTATTCCTGATTTACCACACGAACACGAAAATATGGTAAAAAACCATATCTTATTGTGTTTGTGCCACTCGTTAGTCTGACAACAGGTATTGAACGTCAAAAAACGTTATGTAAAGATGCTGAAGGATTTATCTATGCCGTTGCTATTAACGGTGTTACTGGTAAAACTGGTAATTATCGTGATGATTTGGATAAACATTTGACCAATCTTAAAGCCATTGCAGACATTCCTGTTTTAACAGGTTTTGGTGTCTCAACTCCAGCGGACATTGAGCGCTTTAACAAAGTATCAGATGGTGTTATTGTCGGAACAAAAATTGTTAGAGACTTACACGAAGGAAAAACAGATGATGTTGCTGACTTCGTCAAATACGGCTCAAATTATCAAAAATAAACTCATTTCAGCAAAAAACAGAGATTCCTTTGATGTGGAGTCTCTGTTTTTAATTTAGGGAACTATATACCAGTTTACACCACCAACAACATATTGTATTTTTGATATTCTCGTAAGCACTATATATTGTGTCTAGTGTAAACTGGTATATAGTTCCCTTAATTTATTTTATTTAGAACAAATCAATGATGAGTTTTAAATTGAGCAGTGTTAATACAATAGCGACGAGATAGCCGAGAATAGTGTTCCATTTGGCATTGACAAATTCTCCCATAAGTTTGCGGTTTGATGTGAAATAAACCAATGGAAAGATTGAAAATGGCAAAGCTACCGACAGAAAAACTTGTGAGTAAACAATGAGTTGGTCAAGGACGCTTTCGCGACTACCATAGAGCACAGCCACAATCATAACGGGAGCAAGAGCAGCCAAACGTGTCACCAAACGGATAACCCATTGTGGTAAATGGAGTTTCAAAAAGCCTTCCATGACAATTTGTCCAGTTAGCGTGCCTGTAATGGTTGAATTTTGCCCACTAGCAAGCAAAGCGATAGCAAATAAAGTTGATAGAGCAGCACTAGCAACACTGCCTGCAATTTCAGAATTTTGAAGAGCGTCATACATTTGTGAAAATGCGTTGATTTCACTAGCATGACCATAAAAGAGTGAAGCTCCTAAAATGAGCAATAGGGAATTAACCACAAAAGCAAGCGAGAGTTGAATATTGGAATCCCAAGTCATGAAACGCACAGCTTGTTTAATGGAATCTTGACTCTTATAATTAACTTTTCGAGTTTGTGAGATAGAAGAATGGAGATAAAGATTATGTGGCATAACCGTCGCTCCAATAATTCCCAAAGCTAATGTCAATTTACTATTAACGCCACTTTGTTTTAAATCTAAAATCGACGCATTAGGGAGATAGCCGTGCAAAATTCCTGAAAGGCTCGGCTTTGATAAGATGACCAAGTAAAGGAAAATAATCAAAATCGTTGCAATCAAGGTCGATACGATAGCCTCAATTTTACGGAATCCCATTTTCATCAAAGATAAGAGAATAAAGACATCTAAAATCGTAATGAAAATCGAGAATAACAAAGACCAACCAAAAAGTAAATGAAGAGCGATTCCCGAACCAATGACTTCAGCCAAATCTGTCGCCATTAATGCTAATTCAATCACAATAAAAAGTAAGTAGCGGAGCTTCTTTGGCAAATGTGCAGCTGTTGCTTGAGCCAAATCCAATTTGGTCACGATACCTAATTTTCCAGCCATTTGTTGCAACTGCATCGCAATCAAAGATGAGACGAGGATAACAGACAAAAGCAGGTATTTATAAGTTGCTCCACCGACAACGCTAGTAATCCAGTTACCAGGATCCATATAACCAACGGCAACCAGAGCTCCTGGTCCAATAAAGGCTTTAAGGGTACGCCAAAATGAGGCATTTTTTGGGACAGCAATACTTTGATTAACTTCACTGAGTGATTTTTGGTAATGTGTAGAAGTTTCCAAGGCACTACCTCTTTTCTAAATCTTTTATTAATGCCTATTATAGCAGAAAAAATTAAAAAAATAAAGCGCATTTAATTAAAAAATTAAGTGTGGTTAAAAATAAATAAAATTAGATATCCTAAAAATAAAAATGGCACAAAGGGAATCCGTTTATTTGTCTGGAAAAAGTAGTAAATAATACCTGAAAGAGAGGCAAGCTCGATAATCCATAAAATGGTTTGAAGGTCAAGAAGCAGACTCAAACTGGCAAGGTAGAAAAAATCACCGCTACCGATTTTCAAATCAATCAGCTCTGCCATTATCCCAAAAGCCAAAAGAATAATAGCTAGCGCATTAATCGGCGTGACAAAAAGCAAAAAAATACTTGGAAGGAGCCAAACCAACAATGGAAACTCTTGACGTTTCAAGTCATAAAGGCTAAGAGTTGTGCTAAAAAACAAGATAAAAACTTGGTCGAGTGAGAGAAGTGCGTAATAGTAAAGTACGACAATGCTCCCAAAATAAAGCTCTAACAGCCCATACCAGAAAGGAATTTTGGTGTGGCAAAAACGACAACGTGAATGATTTATCAGTTGAGAAAAAATGGGAATCAAATCACGAACGGCAAGTTGTTTTCCACAAGAATCACAATGACTGGCAGGAAAAATGATTGATTTTTCGGGAAATCGATCAACGATTAAACTAAGAAAAGAAGCAATAGAAGCCCCTAGAAAAAAGAATAATAAAATGTCCATACTAGTTTATTCGAAAAATAATTAAAAAAGTGAGCATATTATTTGCTCTTTATTTAGAATTATTCTAAAATAGCATTATAAAGTAAAGGATGAGAAATCCTAAAATGTCATTTGACGAGGAGGTTTACTATGACTCAAACAATCACTGAAAACATTTACGCATCTGTAACACATAATATCTCACAAAAATCAACTGCTAAAAATGCCAAAACAAAAGCCGTTCTTAACCAAGCGGTTGCTGATTTGTCAAAAGCTGCCTCAATTGTTCACCAAGTTCACTGGTACATGCGTGGAGCAGGCTTCTATTATTTGCATCCAAAAATGGATGAATTGATGGACGGTCTTAACGCTTCATTGGACGAAATGAGCGAACGTTTGATTACAATCGGTGGTGCTCCATATTCAACATTGAAAGAATTTGATGAAAATTCTAAGTTAGATGAAACAACTGGTTCATTTGACAAAACAATGGACGAACATTTAGCACGTTTGGTTGACGTTTATACTTACTTGTCAGCACTTTACCAAGTTGGGCTTGATGTCACTGACGAAGAAGGTGACGCACCTTCTAACGATATTTTCACAGCTGCCCAAGCAGACGCTGAAAAGACAATCTGGATGCTCCAAGCCGAACGCGGACAAGCACCAGGAATCAAATAATTTTCAAAATAGATAAAAAACGTCCACTGGACGTTTTTTTTACTCGCCTAGAGACAACAAAGCAGGTCGCATGACCTGCTTTTAGTTTATGTTAAAAGTATGTAAAAACCAGAGAAACCGACTGCATATTCTTATTGAAAATGCTTGCTTTTTTTGATAAAATGCTTCATATGAAAACATTATATGATGTGCAACAATTGTTGAAACGATTTGGTATTTATATCTATATCGGTAAGCGTCTTTATGATATTGAAGTCATGAAACTGGAATTAGAAAAATTGTATGAAAAAGGGTTGATTGACAAGACGGATTACCTGACAGCTGAATTGATTTTGCGACGTGAGCACCGTTTAGAAATGGAGAAAGAAAATAATGACTAAAAAACTTTTAGGGATTGACCTTGGTGGGACAACGATTAAATTCGGTATCCTAACACTTGAGGGAGAAGTGCAAGAAAAATGGGCAATTGACACGAATATCCTTGAAGATGGTAAACACATTGTCCCTGATATTGTTGAATCAATCAAACACCGTTTGAATCTTTACGGTTTGACAAAAGATGATTTTGTAGGTATCGGTATGGGGTCTCCAGGTGCTGTTGACCGCGCTAAAAAAACAGTTACAGGTGCTTTCAACTTGAACTTGGCACACACTGAAGAAGTCGGTTCAGTTATCGAACGTGAACTTGGCATTCCATTTGCTATTGATAACGATGCAAACGTAGCTGCACTTGGTGAACGTTGGGCAGGTGCTGGCGCAAACAATCCAGATGTTGTTTTTGTAACACTTGGAACTGGTGTTGGTGGCGGTGTTATCGCTGACGGTAACCTTATCCACGGTGTCGCTGGTGCTGGTGGAGAAATTGGTCACATGAATGTTGAACCAGTTGATGGATTTGAATGTACTTGTGGTAACAAAGGTTGTCTAGAAACAGTTGCTTCAGCAACAGGTGTTGTGCGTGTGGCTCGTCATTTGGCTGAAGAATACGAAGGTGATTCAAGCATCAAAGTTGCCATTGACAATGGTGATGCGGTGACAAGTAAAGACATCTTTGTCGCTGCTGAAGCGGGTGACCATTTTGCCGATTCAGTTGTTGAAAAAGTTGGTTTCTATCTTGGTCAAGCAACAGCAAATATCGCAAACATCTTGAACCCAGATTCAGTTGTTATCGGTGGTGGTGTTTCAGCTGCAGGCGAATTCTTGCGTAGTCGCGTTGAAAAATATTTTGTTAGCTGCGCTTTCCCACAAGTGCGCAAAACAACAAAAATCAAAATTGCCGAACTTGGAAATGATGCTGGTATCATTGGTGCAGCAAGTCTTGCAAGTCAATTTGTAGATTAAGGGGCGCAACATGAACTGGATTATCGTTTTAGTTATTTTAGTTGCTATCGTTGCTTGGATGGCTTGGACTTATTTTAGTCTCCGCCGTGCAGCGAAATTTATTGATAACGCTGAGTTTGAAAGTATGATTCACACAAGTCAATTGATTGATGTGCGTGAGGCTGGCGCTTTCAAAACAAAACATATCATGGGAGCTCGTAATCTTCCAGCTAGTCAAATTCAACTCTCAATGTCTGCTATTCGTAAAGATAAGCCTGTTCTTTTATACGATAGTAGTAGAAGTTCAGCACTTCCACGTGTTATTAGAACACTTAAAAAAGCAGGCTACACTAATCTTTATGTTCTTAAAGACGGCTTTGACTACTGGACAGGAAAAGTTAAAGAAAGTTAATCATTCACCAACGTATGGAATTTGAAAAAGAAAATTTAAAGAGAAAAGACGATGAGAGTAAGGAAGCCCTGAAATCAAAATACCTCAAAAATCAGATTTTTCTATTGGACTTGGAATTAAGCCAAGTAACAGACGAAGATGATAAAAAGAGACTTGAAGCGTTACGCAATGTTTACGTCGAAAAATTGCAAGAAAACAAGAAACGTCGTTTAATCAGGATTTTTTTAATCAGTCCATTAGTTTTCTTGGCTCTGATTATTTTGTATCTCGTCACAGCTTTCAATCGCGAAACAACCGCCAATAATAAGATGGAATGGTCGCCATCTACAACGGCTACGTCAACAAGTACATCTAGTTCTTCAAGCTTATCAAGCACGAGCGAGACCAAGACCTCTTCACCGATAAAACAAGGTGTCCCTGCGGAGCTTGTTGGAAATTGGAAAACAGCTGATTTTGATGGAGTTATTCTGACAATCAGTGAAGATGGCACAATGACTAAAAAGCAGTCTAATTATATCGTTACAGAGCGTGTTTCTGGTTATGAAGAAGTGGCACAAGGTGTCTATCGTTTTTATCCTGCTGATGGAAGTGATAGTGAAGCCATCGGGGCACTTATTTTTGGTGGTATCGGTGGTAGTTACCAAACAACACCAAAATTTGCTTCGGGAATTTATGTCAAAAATGGCTATATTTATCCACAATTCTGGACAACAACCTCTAGCAAATTCACTTATTTGTTAAACACTAATCTCAAATTAGTACCAACCGACCAAGCAGCTGTTGCTGATGCCATTGATACTAAAAATTTAACGACTGAGCAAGTGGAAGCTTGGGTTCTTGCCATTTATGCTTCGCAAAATCAATTATCTGATGAAGATAAAGAGAATTATTTTGTAAATGTCAAAGCATATGATGACAATTTGGTTTATGCTAGTGTCCGTAAAAACAGCGATTCAAAAACACGTTTAGCCTTATATCGTGTTAATGCAGACGGCTATCTTGAACAAGGCACACTCGAAGCAACAAATTGGAGCGTTGTCAGCACCGCTTATGTCGAATAAGAAAATACTGAAACAGTTAAAACATAACAAAAGATGGGACGTGGTTCCCATCTTTTTACATACTGTAGAAGCTAAACCCGTGTCTGAAAACATTTACACTTGTTTTATCGCTGTTTTTTCATAGGATTTGTGGTATAATTCAAAAGTTAGAATAAATTTAAAAAATCGAGGAATCATGACTAAATTAAGAGAAGATATTCGTAACGTGGCGATTATCGCCCACGTTGACCACGGGAAAACAACCCTTGTTGATGAATTATTGAAACAATCACACACACTTGACGAACGTAAAGAATTGCAAGAACGTGCAATGGACTCAAACGATCTTGAAAAAGAACGTGGTATTACAATCCTTGCTAAAAATACTGCAGTTGCTTACAACGGTGTTCGTATCAATATCATGGACACACCAGGACACGCGGACTTCGGTGGAGAAGTTGAACGTATCATGAAAATGGTTGACGGTGTTGTGCTTGTTGTTGATGCTTACGAAGGAACTATGCCTCAAACACGTTTCGTGTTGAAAAAAGCTCTTGAACAAAACTTAACACCAATCGTTGTTGTTAACAAAATTGATAAACCATCAGCTCGCCCTGCAGAAGTTGTTGATGAAGTTCTTGAACTCTTCATCGAACTTGGTGCTGACGATGACCAATTAGAATTTCCAGTTGTTTACGCATCAGCTATCAACGGTACATCGTCACTTTCAAATGACCCAGCTGATCAAGAACACACAATGGCTCCAGTATTTGACACTATCATTGACCATATTCCAGCGCCAGTTGATAACTCAGAAGAACCACTTCAATTCCAAGTGTCACTTCTTGATTACAATGATTTCGTTGGACGTATCGGTATCGGACGTATTTTCCGCGGTACTGTTAAAGTTGGTGACCAAGTTACTCTTTCAAAACTTGACGGTACAACTAAAAACTTCCGTGTTACTAAATTGTTTGGTTTCTTCGGACTTGAACGTCGTGAAATCCAAGAAGCAAAAGCTGGTGATTTGATTGCTATCTCTGGTATGGAAGACATCTTCGTTGGTGAAACAATCACTCCAACAGATTGCGTTGAACCGCTACCAATTCTTCACATTGACGAACCAACACTTCAAATGACATTCTTGGCAAATAACTCGCCATTTGCAGGTCGTGAAGGTAAATTCGTTACATCTCGTAAAGTTGAAGAACGCTTACTTGCTGAATTGCAAACTGACGTATCACTTCGTGTTGAAGCAACTGATTCACCAGATAAATGGACTGTATCAGGTCGTGGTGAATTGCACTTGTCTATTCTTATCGAAACAATGCGTCGTGAAGGATATGAACTTCAAGTATCGCGTCCAGAAGTTATCATCAAAGAAATTGACGGCGTGAAATGCGAACCATTCGAACGTGTTCAAATCGATACACCAGAAGAATACCAAGGTTCAGTTATCCAATCATTATCAGAACGTAAAGGTGAAATGCTTGATATGCAATCAACTGGTAATGGTCAAACACGTCTTGTATTCTTGGCACCAGCACGTGGACTTATCGGATACCCAACTGAATTCCTTTCAATGACTCACGGTTACGGTATCATGAACCACACATTCGACCAATACTTGCCAGTTATCAATGCAGAAATTGGTGGACGTCGTCGTGGTGCTCTTGTATCTATCGATACTGGTAAAGCAACAACATACTCAATCATGTCTGTTGAAGAACGCGGTACAATCTTCGTTAACCCAGGTACTGAAGTTTACGAAGGAATGATTATCGGTGAAAACTCACGTGAAAACGACTTGACAGTTAACATCACTAAAGCTAAACAAATGACTAACGTCCGTTCAGCTACGAAAGACCAAACTGCTGTTATCAAAACACCACGTATCTTGACGCTTGAAGAATCACTTGAATTCTTGAACGATGACGAATACATGGAAGTAACACCAGAATCAATCCGCTTGCGTAAACAAATCCTTGATAAAAATTTGCGCGCTAAAGCAGCTAAGAAGAAAAAATCTGCAGAGGAGTAAAACAGTCCAGAGGACTGTTTTAGGTCTGAGCCTAAAAATAAAAAAGCGAGGAAAGCTGTTAGGTTAAATCAAAGTTTCGCTTAAAAATGAGAGAACAAAGCGACTGGTAAAAACAGCTTAAAACTGATAAATTGAGTTGTAAAAGAAAGGAGTTATGAATGTTTTATTTAATCGTTGCTATTTTGATTGTTTCGTATTATTTTTTCATGGCTCCAAAAACAATTCGCAGCACTTTAAATATGATTGGTATGGTGGGAGCAATAGCTTTATTGCTCGTTTTGGCAGCTATGAGTTTTGTCAAAATTATGCAATCACCACCAGAAATCTTTCTTGGACTTGCTATGGTTGCATTAGGATTCTTCGCCATAAGAGATGTTTATCGCTTACCGTCTAAGAAAAATGAAAAAAAGCATTATAGCAAGAAAAGCTGAGGGATACTCAGCTTTTTTCGTATCTTAGTCAGCTTTGTGGCGGGAAATGTCGTAAAATATTGAAAAACACCTTAAATAAATGTAGAATATTATTATACTTGCAATGTTAGAATGGATGTATGATGAAAACAATTAAAACATTTGAAAATAAAAAAGTTTTGGTGCTTGGTTTGGCAAAATCTGGTGAAGCCGCAGCACGACTCCTTGAAAAATTGGGTGCTATCGTTACTGTCAATGACGGTAAACCATTCGATGAAAATCCTGCTGCACAATCACTGCTTGAAGAAGGAATCAAAGTTATCTGTGGTAGCCATCCGTTGGAACTTTTGGATGAAAATTTTGAATTAATGGTTAAAAACCCAGGTATTCGATACGATAATCCAATGGTAGCACGTGCTATCGAAAAAAATATTCCAGTTATCACAGAAGTTGAACTAGCTTATATGATTTCAGATGCCCCAATCATTGGAATTACTGGTTCAAATGGTAAAACAACGACAACAACTATGATTGCCGAAACACTTAATAACGGTGGTAAATCTGGGCTTCTTTCAGGAAATATCGGTTTTCCTGCTTCAGAAGTTGCGCAAACAGCAACGGATAAAGACATTTTGGTTATGGAATTGTCTTCTTTCCAATTAATGGGAACAGATACTTTCCACCCACATATCGCTGTTATTACTAACCTTATGCCAACTCACATTGACTATCATGGAACTTTTGAAGAGTATGTTGTAGCAAAATGGAACATTCAAAAAAATATGACTGCTGATGATTTCGTCGTGCTTAATTTCAACCAAGATTTGGTAAAAGAATTGGCACAAAAAACAGCTGCCCAAGTCGTTCCATTTTCTACAACTGAAAAAGTTGACGGTGCATACTTAGATGGTGATACGTTGTATTTCAAAGGTGAAGCTATCATGAAAGCTTCAGAAATTGGTGTGCCAGGTAACCATAATGTAGAAAATGCTTTGGCAACTATTGCCGTAGCAAAATTATCAGGAATCGCAAATGATGCTATCAAAGAAACCTTGACTCATTTTGGTGGCGTAAAACATCGTCTTCAAGCACTTGGTGAGATTAATGGTGTTAAATTCTACAACGATTCAAAATCAACTAATATTTTAGCAACTCAAAAAGCCCTTTCAGGCTTTGAGAATTCAAAAGTGATTTTAATCGCTGGTGGTCTTGACCGTGGAAATGAATTTGACGAACTTGTCCCAGATATTACTGGGGTTAAATTAATGGTTATCCTTGGTGAATCAGCTCCGCGTGTCAAACGTGCAGCTGACAAAGCAAATGTTCCATATGTTGACGCCAAAGACGTTGCAGACGCTGCTCGCATTGCTTATGACAAAGCTGAAGCTGGTGATGTTGTTCTCTTAAGCCCTGCTAATGCTAGCTGGGATATGTACAAGAGCTTTGAAGTTCGTGGTAACGAATTTATTGCAACCTTTGAAGCAATTAAAGGAGAATAAACATGGCTAAGAAAATTATCTTTACTGGCGGTGGAACCGTTGGTCATGTAACGTTGAACCTTATTCTTATCCCAAAATTTATCAAAGACGGTTGGAAAGTTCATTACATTGGCGACAAACATGGCATTGAACATGAACAAATCACCAAATCAGGTCTTGATGTGACTTTCCATTCCATTGCAACAGGAAAATTAAGACGTTATTTCTCATGGCAAAACATGCTTGACGTTTTCAAAGTATCATTTGGAATTCTACAATCATTGGCAATTATTGCTAAAATTCGACCACAAGCCCTCTTTTCAAAAGGAGGATTTGTGTCAGTTCCACCAGTCATTGCTGCTAAGACGTTAGGCGTTCCTGTATTTGTTCATGAATCTGATTTGTCTATGGGCTTGGCAAATAAAATCGCCTATAAATTTGCGACAACAATGTACACAACTTTTGAACAAGCTGAAGGCTTAGCAAAAGCAAAACATGTTGGAGCGATTACAAAAGTCGGCAATAAAGTTGACTATGATGACAGTAAAATTGAAGAGATAAAAAATCGTTTTGACCCTAATTTGAAAACACTTTTGTTTATTGGTGGTTCTGCTGGGGCACGTGTTTTTAATGATTTCATCACTAATACTCCTGAATTAATCGAGCATTTCAATGTTATCAACATTTCAGGGAATAAACGTTTGAATGGTTTAAGTCAAAACCTCTATCGTGTTGACTACGTCACAGACCTTTATCAACCTTTGATGGATATGGCTGATGTGGTTGTGACACGAGGTGGTTCAAATACTATCTTTGAATTGGTTGCAATGCACAAATTACACTTGATTGTTCCTCTTGGAAAAGAAGCCAGTCGTGGTGACCAATTAGAAAATGCAGCTTATTTTGAGAAAAAAGGCTATGCTCGTCAGCTTGCTGAAGAAAAATTAACCTTTATTAATCTTGAAGAAGAATTAGTTCAACTTTTTGCTCATGAAGATAGTTATAAAACAGCAATGGCGACTTCAAATGAAATCAAATCACAAGATGAATTTTATCATCTCATCACGCAAGACATCTCTAAAACCGCAAAAGGAATGTAAATGACAAAAGAGAAAGAGCAAGATAAAAAAGAATTTAAAACTCAAAATGACGAAAAGCTTTCGCTGACAGAATGGCAAAAACGCAATATTGAATTTCTGAAGAAAAAAGAAGCTGAAGAAGCTGAGGAAAAGAAACGTCAAGAAAAATTACGTTTAGAACGCACGCCACATGTCAAAAAAGAAGATGACGACGAGGAAGAAAAAGACTCTCGGTCTGAAAAGAAAGCTGACAAAGCGACAACCAATGGTGATGCTGACGAACAAGAAATTGTTTCTAAAAAAGAGAAAAAGGAGCTCACGCCACTTCAAAAAGCGAGACGTCGTGCTTATCCTGTTCTTATTGTTGCTGGTGCAGTTTTGCTAATATCGCTCTTTTTGGTAACGCCTATTAGCAAGCAAAAAACAGTCACAGTTTCGGGAACATCAACAACAACTTCTGATGCTGTTTTGACTGCATCGGGCATAAAAAGCTCAGATTATTTCTTCTCGCTGATTTTTAACCATTCAGCGTATGAAAAAAGCATTTTGAAAAACGATAAAATGGTCAAAGAAGCTAAAATCGTTTATCATTTTCCGAATAAATTCACGATAAAAGTGAAAGAATATGATATTGTGGCTTATGCCCAGACGGATGATGGCTACCAACCACTTCTTGAAAACGGAACTCACCTTGATGTTGTTGGGGCGTCTGAATTACCTGATACTTTCCTGGCTATCAATCTTTCTTCTAAAAGCGATATTCAAAAATTGATAAAAGCTTTTTCAAAACTAGATAAAGATTTGGTTAGTCAAATTCAAATTGTTAGCTCTGCGAATTCTTCGACGACAGCTGATTTACTTCTTTTGGAAATGCATGATGGCAATACTGTTCGTGTACCATTGTCAGAAATTGTTGAGAAATTACCTTACTACACGAAAATTAAGGGAAATCTGACAGAAGCCAGCATTGTTGATATGGAAGTCGGTATTTACACAACGACAGAAACTATTGAGTCCGAAG
This sequence comes from uncultured Streptococcus sp., assembly GCA_934196125.1. Classification (GTDB taxonomy): domain Bacteria; phylum Bacillota; class Bacilli; order Lactobacillales; family Streptococcaceae; genus Streptococcus. Next base: position 35,614 of record CAKPVT010000008.1, read on the forward strand.
CTGCCGCTGAAAAAGAAAATGCTAGCTCAGAATCAAGTGATGAAAATACAGAGTCTAGCGATACCGAATCAACTACAGAATCTAGTGAGGAAACTCCGAATAATATGACATCTGGTATGCAGGTTGGTCAACAATAAAATTAAGTTTCTATAACAAAAAACGTAAAATGTTATCATTTTACGTTTTTTTATGATATAATATTTTTTGAATAATTCTGATTTTATACAGATTTTAGAATAGCAAATGATTGGAAAGATAGTGAGGTCGAGTGAATGGCTAGAAATGGGTTTTTTACAGGTTTGGATATAGGAACAAGCTCGATTAAGGTTCTAGTAGCAGAATTTGTTTCTGGCGAAATGAACGTGATTGGTGTGAGTAATGTTCCCAGTACGGGAGTAAAAGACGGGATTATTATAGATATTGAGGTTGCTGCTGAAGCGATTAAAAAAGCGGTTGAGCAAGCAGAAGAAAAAGCAGGAATGATAATTGATAAGATTAACGTAGGTTTTCCAGCTAACTTGCTTCAAATTGAACCCACCCAAGGGATGATTCCAGTACCTAGTGAATCAAAAGAAATTAAAGATGAAGATGTTGATAGTGTTGTTAAATCAGCATTAACAAAAAGTGTTACTCCAGAACGTGAAGTAATCTCATTGATTCCTGAAGAATTTATCGTTGATGGTTTCCAAGGAATTCGTGATCCACGTGGTATGATGGGGATTCGCTTAGAGATGCGTGGTTTGATTTATACTGGACCAAGCACTATCTTACATAATCTTCGTAAAACAGTTGAACGTGCAGGTATTAGTGTTGAAAATATTATCATCACACCGCTTGCTATGGCAAAATCAGTTCTTAATGAAGGTGAACGCGAATTCGGTGCTACTGTAATTGATTTAGGTGGCGGTCAAACGACTGTTGCTTCTATGCGTGCACAAGAATTGCAATACACTAACATTTACCCAGAGGGCGGTGAATATGTAACCAAAGATATTTCAAAAGTTTTGAAAACATCTATGCAGATTGCTGAAGCCCTTAAATTTAACTTTGGACAAGCTAACTTAGAGGAAGCAAGTTTGTCAGAAACTGTCCAAGTTGATGTCGTTGGTAGTGATATACCTATCTCAGTTAGCGAGCGTTACTTGTCAGAAATTATTTCTGCGCGTGTACGCCACATCCTAGATTGTGTTAAACAAGATTTGGAACGTGGACGTTTGCTAGACTTACCAGGAGGTATTGTTCTTGTTGGTGGTGGAGCAATCATGCCAGGTGTGGTTGAAGTTGCTCAAGAGATTTTTGAAACAACAGTTAAACTACATGTTCCAAATCAAGTTGGTATCCGCAACCCAATGTTTGCTAACGTCATCAGCCTTGTTGAATACGTTGGTACAATGAGTGAAGTGGATGTGATTGCGCAACGAGCAGTTTCTGGTGAAGAACTTCTTCGACGCAAACCAGTTGATTTTGAACCACAACCGCAAGTACAACCACGAGTGGTCTATAATAACGACCCAGTTGTACCAGCAAATGATAACCTAGTACCGCAACCTACTCAGGTTCCACCAGTTCAAAAACAAGAAGAATCAAGACCAAAACTTGGTGAACGTGTTCGTGGTATTTTTGGAAGTATGTTTGACTAAACAATAAGTGAGGAATAAAAATGGCATTTTCATTTGACACAGCATCAGTACAAGGTGCAGTTATTAAAGTTATCGGTGTTGGTGGTGGTGGTGGCAACGCTATCAACCGTATGATTGATGAAGGTGTTGCTGGTGTTGAATTTATCGCAGCAAACACTGATATCCAAGCATTGAGCTTATCTAAAGCTGAAACTGTTATTCAGTTAGGTCCTAAATTGACTCGTGGACTTGGTGCTGGAGGACAACCTGAAGTAGGTCGTAAAGCTGCCGAAGAAAGTGAAGAAGTGTTGACAGAAGTTCTTACAGGGGCTGATATGGTCTTTATCACTGCTGGTATGGGCGGTGGTTCTGGTACAGGTGCTGCACCAGTTATCGCACGTATTGCTAAAAGCCTAGGTGCTCTTACTGTTGCTGTTGTAACACGTCCATTTGGTTTTGAAGGAAACAAACGTGGTAACTTTGCAGCAGAAGGAATTGCAGAACTTCGTGAACAAGTAGATACATTACTTATCATTTCAAATAATAACCTTCTTGAAATTGTTGATAAGAAAACACCTCTTCTTGAAGCGCTTAGCGAAGCTGATAATGTTCTTCGTCAAGGTGTTCAAGGTATCACTGACTTGATTACAAGTCCTGGTCTTATCAACCTTGACTTTGCCGATGTTAAAACAGTTATGGCAAACAAAGGTAACGCCCTTATGGGAATTGGTATTGGTTCTGGTGAAGAACGTATTACAGAAGCTGCTCGTAAAGCAATCTTCTCACCACTTCTTGAAACTACAATTGATGGTGCGCAAGATGTTATCGTTAACGTTACTGGTGGACTTGATATGACTCTTACAGAAGCAGAAGAAGCTTCTGAAATCATTAGTCAAGCAGCAGGTAAAGGTGTTAATATCTGGCTTGGTACATCTATTGATGATACGATGAAGGATGAAATCCGCGTAACAGTTGTTGCAACAGGTGTTCGTCAAGACCGCGCTGAGCAAGTAGCAGGATTCCAACAACCAACTCGTTCATTTACCCAAGCTAATGCACAACAAGCAGCAGGTGCTCAATACGCTTCAGAGCGTACACAACAACCAAATCAAACAACATTTGAACGTCGTTCAAGTTTTGACTATGATATGGGTGAAAGCCATGCTATGCCAGTTTCACAACAGCCAGTAGCTAATCAATCTCAACAAAAAGAAAATTCATTTGGTAACTGGGATCTTCGCCGTGACAACATTGCACGTCCAACAGAAGGTGAATTAGATAGTAAATTGACAATGTCAACATTTACAGCCAATGATGATGCGGATGATGAACTAGAAACACCACCATTCTTTAAAAATCGTTAATGACAGATTTTCAAAAAAATAAAGACCTTGTTTTTGAACAAGTTGCGCAGGCTGCGCAACAAGCCAATCGTTCTAAAGAAAGTGTCAATGTTATTGCCGTGACGAAGTATGTTGATAGTGGTGTTGCTGCTCGTCTTATTGACACAGGTATTGAACATATTGGTGAAAATAGGGTCGATATGTTTCTTGATAAATATGAAGCCTTAAAAGATGGAAAATTGACTTGGCATTTAATTGGAAGTTTGCAACGTCGAAAAGTTAAAAATGTGATTAACTTTGTTGATTATTTCCATGCCTTGGATTCTGTCAAACTTGCTTCAGAGATTCAGAAACGAGCAGAGCATACTATCAAATGTTTCTTACAGGTTAATATTTCAGAGGAAGAGAGCAAACATGGTTTTAAAGTTTCGGAAATTGATGAAGCTTTAGCCACAATCTCTGAATTTGATAAAGTGGAAATCGTGGGCTTGATGACAATGGCTCCGAAAGAAGCTTCTGAAAGTGAGATTGAAGAAATTTTTGGAACAGCAAACCAACTTAGACAAGAGTTACAAGCTCGCCAATTTCCTCATATGCCTTTTACGGAATTAAGTATGGGGATGAGTGGTGATTACAAAATTGCGATTCGCAATGGAGCGACTTTTGTTAGAATTGGAACATCATTCTTTAAATAACAGGAGAACAGAAGATGACATTTAAAGATAAATTTGACAAACTAATTTCTTATTTCGACACTGATGAGGTAAGTGATGTTGAAGAAACTGTTGAGGAAGAGGCTCAACGCCCACGTGTTCAACAGCAAGCAGAAGCAGTACCACAACAGCCTCAACAAAGGCGAGCAGTTGAAGAAAATCAATCTGTTCGTTCAATAAATCAACGTCGTGAAGAACAAATGCAAGTACGTGCTAATCAAGCAACAACGACAATTGCTTTGAAATTTCCTCGTAAATATGAGGATGCTCAAGAAATTGTTGACCTTTTGATTGTTAATGAATGTGTATTGATTGATTTCCAATACATGCTTGATGCACAAGCACGCCGTTGCCTTGACTTTATTGATGGTGCAAGTAAAGTTCTTTATGGAAGTCTTCAAAAGGTTGGTAGTTCAATGTACTTATTGACACCTTCTAACGTTATTGTTAATGTTGAAGAACTTGCTGTTCCAAATAACGGGCAAGACATCGGTTTTGACTTTGACATGAAGAGACGCTAATATATGATTTTTGTATTAATTGTACTATTAAGACTAATTCAGTTTTACTCTTATCTGTTATTTGCGTATGCTTTGCTTTCATGGTTCCCAGGAGCTTACAACACTTGGTTTGGAAGAGCCATGGGGCAACTGGTTGAACCAGTTATTAGACCTTTTCGCCGTTTTAATCTTCAATTCATGGGATTAGACTTTACGATTTTAGCCGTAGTAATTGCGCTAAACGTTTTAAGTCGTATTCTTATCATGATTTTTGCGTAACATGGCGATGAAAAAGGGTTTATATCAGCATTTTCGACCAGATGAGTATGATTTTATTGAAAAGATTGATGACCTTGCTCATCGTGTCGAAGAAACTTATGCATATGCTTTAACAGATTTTCTAAATCCTCGCCAAGTTGATATCGCAAAAAGCGTTATTGGCAATCGAGGATTGCACTATTTTGTTTCGAGTGATTATTATCCAGCTGAATATGCTCGACTTATTGTGGCACCTGACTATTATGAGTTTAATCCTGAGGATTTTGAATTAACCTTGCTTGAGGTGAATTACAATTCAAAATTTAATCAGCTGACACATTCTCAGATTATGGGGACTCTACTTCATAAGCTTGGGATTAAACGAACAGTTATCGGAGATATTTTAGTTGAATCTGGTTATGCTCAACTTTTGGTAATGCAAAATATGGCTGATTACTTTAGAGCTAATGTGACTAAAATTGCTAAGGCTAGCGTTTCACTAAAAGAAATTCCTCTGGAACAGTTAATTGCAGGTGAGAAAGATAGTCGGCAACTGGACATCATGGTTTCTAGTATGCGTATGGATAAAGTTCTTGCAACAGTTTTGAAGCTTTCAAGAAGTCAAGCAGTGCAGTTGATAGAAACTGATAAAGTAAAACTTGATTATCAAATAGTTGATAGAGCCTCAGAAATGCTTCAAGCTGGAGATTCGATTAGTGTTAGAGGATTTGGGCGCTTTTCTATTTTAAGTGAAAATGGTCTCACCAAAAATGGAAAATGTAAATTGACCGTAGATAAGATGATACATAAATAAGGAGAAATCAATGGCACTTACAGCACTTGATATTAAAGATAAAACATTTAAATTAAAATTTCGTGGTTACGACGAAGAAGAAGTTGATGAATTTCTTGATATTGTTGTAGATGATTATGAAGACTTGGTTCGTCGTAATCATGAACAAGAAAACAGAATCAAAGATTTAGAAGATAAATTAGCTTACTTCGATGAAATGAAAGAATCATTGAGTCAATCTGTTATCCTTGCACAAGAAACAGCTGAAAAAGTTAAAACATCTGCTAACGATGAAGCCGCTAACCTTGTTAGCAAAGCTAACTATGATGCACAACATCTTATTGATAAGGCTAAATCAAAAGCTAATCAAATTTTACGCAATGCAACTGATGAAGCTAAACGTGTTGCTGTGGAAACAGAAGATTTGAAACGTCAAACACGTGTGTTCCACCAACGTTTGGTAGCAGCTATCGAAGGACAACTTGGCTTAACAAATTCACCAGAATGGACAGAATTGTTGCAACCAACAGCAGTTTACCTTCAAAACTCAGATGCTGCTTTCCGTGAAGTTGTTGAAAAAGTTTTGGAAGAAGAAGTTCCAGAAACAGATGACGAATTGTCAATGGATGCAACACGTCAATTTACACCAGAAGAAATGGAAGAATTGCAACGTCGTGTTGAAGCAGGAAATAAACATCTTGAAGAAACACAAAAAATTGCTATTGTAGATGATAACGAAGCAGATTCTGAAATCAATCTTAACGAAACACAAACATTTAAATTAAATATCGAAGAATAAGAAAAACACGGTTGATAGTCAATATTTACAGCGAGCAGGCGATGGTGTGAGACCTGCAATCACTTGGGTATCAATTATCCTTTTCTAACATTTTTACCTGAATCAAGTAGGGTGAAAGGGCAAACTCACCTTACGAGTTAAAGAGAGAAATTTAGATTTTAAAGACTAAATTTCTAAACTAAGGTGGTACCACGAGCTTTCGTCCTTTTTGAGACGAAGGCTTTTTTTGTTTAACCATTTATATGTTAGGTCATTTTCTGTTATTGGCAATGTCAATGATAGTTAAATATTATTATTTATAAGGAGTAGTCATGAAACTAAAAGATACGCTTAATCTTGGGAAAACTGCGTTTCCAATGCGTGCTGGCCTCCCAAACAAAGAGCCAAATTGGCAAAAAGAATGGGAAGAAGCAGATATCTATGCTAAACGTCAACAATTAAATGAAGGCAAACCTTCTTTCAATCTCCACGATGGACCTCCGTACGCTAACGGAAATATTCACGTTGGTCACGCCATGAATAAAATTTCAAAAGACATTATTGTTCGTTCAAAATCAATGTCTGGTTTCCGTGCTCCTTATATTCCTGGTTGGGACACACACGGACTTCCAATTGAACAAGTATTGGCTAAAAAAGGTGTGAAACGCAAAGAAATTCCTTTGACTGAATACCTTGAAATGTGTCGTGAATACGCACTTAGCCAAGTTGATAAACAACGTGAAGATTGCAAACGTCTTGGGGTATCTGCTGATTGGGAAAATCCATATATCACATTAATTCCTGAATACGAAGCTGCTCAAATTCGTGTCTTTGGTGCAATGGCTGATAAAGGTTACATCTACCGTGGTGCAAAACCTGTTTACTGGTCATGGTCATCTGAATCAGCACTTGCTGAAGCTGAAATTGAATACCATGATATCGATTCAACATCACTTTACTATGCTAACAAAGTTAAAGATGGTAAAGGTGTGCTTGATACTGATACTTATATCGTTGTTTGGACAACAACACCATTTACAGTAACAGCTTCACGTGGTTTGACTGTTGGTCCTGATATGGATTACGTTGTTGTGAAACCAGCTAATGATGACCGAAAATTCGTTGTTGCAGAAGGACTTTTGGATAGCTTAGCCGAAAAATTTGGTTGGGAATCATTTGAAGTTCTCGCTAAACATAAAGGTACTGAACTCGAATACATCGTTACAGAACACCCATGGGATACAGAAGTAGATGAACTTGTTATCTTGGGTGACCACGTTACACTTGATTCAGGTACAGGTGTTGTCCATACTGCTCCTGGTTTTGGTGAAGATGACTACAATGTTGGTGTTAAATACAATCTTGAAGTTGCTGTTACTGTTGACGAACGTGGTATCATGATGGAAAATGCTGGTCCAGATTTCCAAGGTCAATTCTACGAAAAAGTTGTTCCAACTGTTACTGAAAAACTTGGTGACCTTTTGCTTGCTAGCGAAGTTATCACTCACTCATACCCATTTGACTGGCGTACTAAGAAACCAATCATCTGGCGTGCTGTACCACAATGGTTTGCATCAGTTTCTAAATTCCGTCAAGCCATTCTTGATGAAATTGACCGCACAACATTCTATCCAGAATGGGGTCGTACACGTCTTTACAACATGATTCGTGACCGTGGTGATTGGGTTATCTCACGTCAACGTGCATGGGGTGTGCCACTTCCAATCTTCTATGCTGAAGATGGTACAGCTATCATGACGAAAGAAGTGACTGACCACGTTGCTGATTTGTTTGCTGAACATGGTTCAATCGTTTGGTGGCAACGTGAAGCTAAAGACCTTCTTCCAGAAGGATTCACTCATCCAGGTTCACCAAATGGTGAATTCACTAAAGAAACTGATATCATGGACGTATGGTTTGACTCAGGTTCTTCATGGAATGGTGTTATGAATGCTCGCAAATGTTTGGAATATCCAGCTGACCTTTATCTTGAAGGTTCTGACCAATACCGTGGTTGGTTCAACTCATCATTAATCACTTCAGTTGCCGTTAACGGACATGCACCTTACAAAGCTGTGCTTTCACAAGGTTTTGTTCTTGATGGTAAAGGTGAAAAAATGTCTAAATCTAAAGGTAACATCATTTCACCAAACGACGTTGCAAAACAATACGGTGCTGAAATCCTTCGTTTATGGGTTGCTTCAGTAGACACTGACGCTGACGTACGTGTTTCTATGGAAATCCTTGGTCAAGTTTCAGAAACTTACCGTAAAATCCGTAACACACTTCGTTTCTTGATTGCTAATACAACTGATTTCAATCCAAATGAAGATGCTGTATTTTACGAAGACTTGCGTTCAGTTGATAAATACATGACTGTTAAATTCAACCAACTAGTAGCAACAATCCGTAAAGCTTATGAAGATTATGATTTCATGACAATTTACAAAGCTGTTGTTAACTTCATCACAGTTGATTTGTCAGCCTTCTACCTTGACTTCGCCAAAGACGTTGTTTACATCGAAGCAGCGGATAATATTGCTCGCCGTCAAATGCAAACAGTCTTCTACGAGATCTTGGTTAAAATCACTAAATTGTTGACACCAATTCTTCCTCACACTGCTGAAGAAATCTGGTCATACCTCGAATTCGAACCAGAAGAATTTGTTCAATTGTCTGAATTACCAGACGCTGAATTTTTTGAAGGGCAAGAAAACATTCTTGAAGAATGGGATGCCTTCATGACACTTCGTAACCAAGCTCAAAAAGCTTTGGAAGAAGCTCGTAACGCTAAAGTTATTGGTAAATCACTGGAAGCTCACTTGACAATTTACGCTGGTGAAGAAGTGAAAACTCTTCTTGCTGCCCTTGATAGCGACATTGCTCAATTGTTGATCGTATCACAATTGACTGTTACTGATGAAGCCGCTCCAGCAGATGCAGTTGCCTTTGATGGTGTTGCCTTTACAGTAGCTCATGCTGAAGGACAAGTTTGTGACCGTTGCCGTCGTGTTGACCCAACAGCTAAAGAACGTTCATACGGTGTTACTATTTGTGACCACTGTGCTGAAATCGTTGAAGCAAACTTCCCAGAAGCACTAGCAGAAGGATTTGAAGTTAAAGCAAAATAACATAACTTTATTGTTTAACAAATACAAAAAAACGAACTCAAATTTTTGAGTTCGTTTTTTACATACCAAAGCAAACAAAAAATCAGGTTGCGAAGACCTGATTAGTGAGCTGTTGGGAATGAAATTTCAATTAGATTTGCTGTATGCAAGGTTTTTAGTTGGTCTAATTGAACGATTGATTTGTCGATTTTACGTTTGAGGAAAAATTCACGAATGGCTTCAATTTCACTATCTTTAATAGCGCGATATTTGTTTGAAATCAACAGCTCGTAGTGTTTTGGCGCTTGTGTGAAAATAACATCAGTATTTCCTGCAGAGTAGGTCTCGACGAGCTTGGCGTCCGTATTTCGCAACTGATTACGAACTAGCTCAGAATGACTACTTGTTGTGTTGATTAACCTCATAGATCTCCTCCTGTGTGATTTTCTACCACTATTATAACACTATTTTGAGTGAAAAAGTAGAATAAGGGATATTAGTGATGATTTTTTTTCCAAGCTTCAACGCCCCACTTGTGGCTACCGCGTTTTAGTTTTTCAATAGCTTCATCAATTGGAAACCAAGATAGGTTGTTGAAGTCTTCCAAAGGAGCATCAATTTCTTCAAAATGTGTCACTTCGTAGATATAAGCGGGATTATAAAAGTATGTATCACGGTGGCGAGAGTAAAAATACTCATCTGCCTGTCCATAGTAATAACCTAACTCAGCCGAAAAGCCCAATTCTTCAATGAGTTCACGTTTTAAAGCTGAAAAATGGTCCTCACCTGACTCGATTTCTCCGCCAGGAAGAAACCAAGAACCATTAGGTGCTTGAACTAGGATAATCTGGCTTTTATCAGCGTTGGGAATAACGGCATAAACACCATAGCGTGCTTTGTAATCAACAGTTGTAAGTTTTTCACCGAAAGTTGGATTTGTCATGATATTCTCCTATGAAAAATGTGATAGAAATAGTGGAGACCGAAATAATTAATACGAGTGTCTATTGATGATATTATACTAAAAAAATGAACTTTTTTCTATAAAATTGTCGGAATATTTCGGTTTTAATTTTGTGATAATTTATCTATTATAAAAATAGCAGAGAAGTTTGCTGAAATCTGGAATGTCATCAAGTCTTGTTTTCTACTATTTGTCAAGTATATCAATGCTTGGAAGATAAATTATTTTTGAGCAAGTGTTCATCAATAGGAAATTT